>NZ_JAKRMO010000074.1:0-18397 GCF_022346485.1 Brachybacterium sp. ACRRE
CCGCCCCTCCATCGGGCGCCGTTCCCCCGTCGGCCCCCGATGGAGGGGCGGTGCCCGATGGGGGAATGGCGCCCGATGGGGGAGCCGCGACCGAAGGGCGCACCGGATCGGTGGGCCCGATCCTCTTCACGCGGGCCGACGAGGACCGGGCTCGCGCCGTCCTCGCGGCTCTCCCCGACGCCCATCACGATCCCGAGGCGCGCCTGCTCGCGTGGCCTCCCCAGCCGCCCGCCCCGAGCGGGGGCCTGGTGATCGTCGCCTGCGCCGGCACGAGCGACCTGCCCGTCGCCCGCGAAGCGCTGCTCACCGCGCAGCACCTGGGGCGACCCGCCCGACTCATCGCCGACATCGGCATCGCCGGCCTCCACCGTCTGCAGGCCCGCCTCCCCGAGCTGCGCGAGGCGGCGTGCGTCGTCGTCGCCGCAGGCATGGACGGGGCGCTCCCCACCGTCGTCGCAGGCCAGATCGCCGCCCCAGTGGTCGCACTGCCCACCTCCGTGGGCTACGGCGTGGCGGCGGGCGGCGTCACGGCGGCCCTCACTATGCTCTCCGGCTGCGCCCCGGGCATCGGCGTGGTCAACATCGACAACGGCTACGGCGCCGGGCATCTCGCCGCCCAGATCGCGCGCTGGGCGCCCGAGCCGGGCACCGATCCCGATCCCCGCGACTGAGCACGTCGCCGACTCGCCGACGGTGTCGAGGGTCCGTCATCGGCAGATGGTCCTTCGCCGGCAGATGGTCATCGGTCGGCCGCCCGGCTGAGCTGTCGTCCACCGGCGTATACGAGACATCTCTGCCATATATGGCAGAGAGGTCCCGTATACGCCCTCGCACGACACAGCCCCCTGCAACGCCGACCGTCGCACAGTCGCACGGGCCTGCCGTCGCGCCGTGCCCGCCGTCGCACCGGGCCCGCCGTCGCACCGTGCCCGCCGTCGCACCGTGGCCGTCGGTCGCACCGCTGCCGTCGGCCTCCTCACTGCCGCCGGCAGTGTCGGCCTCCTCGTCGGCCTCCTCACTGCCTCCGCGGAGCAGGTCGCCCACGTCCCCTCCCCTGTGAGCCGAGTCTCGTTACCGGCCGGTCGGGTGATTCCTGCGCCGCCCCTCTGACCAGCGCCGCGACCCGGCGACGTGGCAACTCATGGCACAGCATGGGGTCGAAGGGTGCAGTGGAGCACACACTCGGGCGTGGTCCTGCGCCGACGGGCGGGTTCCGGACGGTGAGCCATCGACGTGCTCCCGAGGACAGCATTCCGTGGAGCAGGACCCCGCGGCGTCCGACGCCGCCACCCCGCGCACCGCAGCACGAGCGGCACCGCATCGAAGGAGATGACATGACACAGCCACAGCCCGCCGGTCCCGGCGATCCGTCGCCCGAGGCGCTGCGCGCCGCCCGGCCCGATCCGCGCGCCGCCATGGAGCGGCTGTCGTTCCGCAAGGTCTTCGCGTACGGCGCGGGCGACGCCGGGTGCAACACGGCCTTCGCCTTCGCCGGCAACTTCCTGCCCCTGTACTTCATCACCGTGCTGGGCCTGCCCGCCGGCGTCGTCGCGACGATCTCCCTGGTCGTGCTGATCTGGGACGCCTTCGCCGACGTCATCGCCGGGCGCATCGTCGACTCCACGATGACCCGCTGGGGCAAGTTCCGCCCGTTCATCCTGTTCGGCAGCCTGCCGCTGATGATCATGACGGTGCTGCTGTTCACGATCCCCCACATGGGCAGCCAGGGCCTGACCGCCGTGGTCGCCGCCGTCATCTACGCGGTGTGGGGCTTCGTCTACTCGATGGTGAACATCCCCTACGGCTCGCTCGCCCCCGCGATCACCCAGGTCGCCGAGGACCGCGGCAAGCTCGGCGCCGCCCGCACCTACGGCGGCCAGATCATCACCCTGCTGCTCGTGCTCGTGATCTCCCCGCAGATCAACCAGCACCAGGGCGACGCCGACGCCCTCCAGCACTCCATCACCGTGAGCGCCCTGGGCTTCCTGGTCCTCGGCATGGCGCTGTTCATGATCACCTTCTTCGGAGTGCGCGAGCGCGTGTTCCGCGAGACCCCCAAGCTCACCGTCCGTCAGTCCCTGCGCGTCATCCGCACCAACCGGCCGCTCGCCTTCCTGTGCGCCTCGAGCGTGATCTTCCTGGGCGGGATGTACGGGATGCAGGCGGTCGCCGCCTTCTTCACCACCTTCGTGCTGGGCGACGCGACCCTGTTCATCTGGCTGACCCTCGCGGGCGTCGTCGCGAACCTCGTCGTCGCGCCGTTCGCCCCGAAGATCATCGGCAGCATCGGCAAGCGCCGCGGCTACCTGGTGGGCTGCGCGGCCTTCGTGGTCGGCGGCATCATCATGCTGCTGCTGGGCCACGTGTTCGCCTTCGCGCTGCTGGGCTACTTCCTCATCAACCTGGGCGTCGGTCTGAACAACACCCTGATGTGGGCCCTCGAGGGCGACACCGTCGAGTACGGCGAGTGGAAGAACGACGACCGCGCCGAGGGCGCGACCTACTCGCTGTTCTCCTTCGCCCGCAAGATGAGCCAGGCCGTGGGCCGCTACCTCGCCCTGAGCTTCATCGCCCTGTTCGGCTTCATGTCCGGGTCCGACGCCGTCGCCACCGCCACGAACTCCTCGGACCACGTGCGCCTGGGCCTGTCGCTGGTCATGGGCGGTCTGCCGATCCTCATGGGCATCCTCGCCGCGATCGTCATGCGGTTCTACCCGATCGACGAGAAGACCTTCCGCACCATGGTCGAGGAGCTTCACGAGCGCCGCGAGGCCGAGGGCGCGGGAACCGGGGCCGGCGCCTGAGGTCGGTCCGGCCTCGGCTCCCCCTCCGTGCCGCTACGGCGCGGCCGCCAGGAACTCGCGCCTCTACGGCGCGGCGGCCAGGAACTCGTGCCCCTACGGCGCAGCCACCAGGAAGTCCCAGCGGGAGAGGTCGCTCGCGAGGGGGTCGGGGTCGCGCACGGGCGGACGCTCGGACGTCTGCCGGATCGCGGTGATCGCGTCGGTGCGGAACCCGCGCACGCCGTCCCGCAGCCGGCACCAGCCGACGAGGATCCAGTTGCCGCGCACCAGGATCATCCCCAGCGGCTCGACCGAGCGCTCGGTGCACGCGCCCGTGCGAGGGTCGCGGTAGGCGAGCTCGACCACCCGCGGCTCGACGAGTACCTCGCGGACGACGCGGGCGACCTCGTCCTCCGTCGGCCCGTCGGGAGCCATGAGCGCCACGCGCCCGGCGAACGCACGCCCCTGCGCACGCTGCTGCGGACTCATCGCGGCGAGCACCTTGTCCCGCACCCGGCCGGCGTCCCGGGCGAGCGGGGAGCCGTCCATGACGCCGAGCCCGGCGAGCACGGCGAGGGCCTCCGCCGGCGTGATCGCCAGGGGCGGCAGGGAGAAGTCCCGGCCGATCGCGAAGCCTCCCGTGCGCCCCGGGACCCCGTAGATCGGGACGCCCGCCTCCTGCAGCGCCCGGATGTCACGCTCGATCGTGCGGGTGGAGACCTCGAAGCGGTCGGCGAGGCGCGGCACGGAGATCGGCTGCTCGGCCCGGGCGCGCAGCAGGTCCACGAGGGCACGGTGGCGGTCGCTGCGCTTCACGGGCCCCACGGTAATCGCGCAGCGGACGAATCCGGTCGGAAACACCGACACACAGCTGTCGTCGGTGCCCTGTTCCCTGGAGTCTCCCTGCAGATGACGATGCATTCCAGGAGGAGCCATGACCGACACTCCCAGTCCCCGCGACCTCGCCGGGACGTACTTCGACTGCTGGCGCCGCCGCGACTTCGCGGAGCTGGCCCCGCACCTCGCGGACGACGTCGCCTTCGACGGTCCGCTCGCCTCGCTCCGCGGCCGGGAGGACTGCCTCGAGGGGCTCGTCGGCCTCGCCCGGGCCACCACGCATCTCGAGGTGGAGCGGCGACTGGCCGACGAGGAGGACGTGATGACCTGGTTCTCGCTCGGTGTGGGCGACTCCGAGCCGACGCCGGTGGTCAACTGGTGCCACGTCGAGGGCGGTCGCATCCGCGCCATCCGGGTCACCTTCGACCCCCGGGGGATCCTCGCGGCGGGGTGAGAGCTCGGCCGATGCCTCGACACCGGACCGTCTCCGCCTCGAGATCCGGCCCGAGCCCCGCGCCCCGTCGTCCGTCGGCCCCGTCTCCCGGGCTACCCTTGAGGCCTGCCGCTGGTCGGCCGACGGAGTCCCCTGGGAGGCGCACGATGACGCAGAAGGAGCACGTCACCATCTATGACGTGGCCCGTGAGGTGGGCTGTGCCCCGAGCACGGTCTCGCGCGCCTTCTCGCGGCCCGGCCGGGTCAGCGCCGCCACCCACGCGAAGGTCATGGATGCCGCGCGGCGCCTCGGCTACCGCACGGACGCCCCCGACCAGCAGGAGCGCCAGGGCAGGCAGGGTCGCCTGGGCGTCGCCGCGCCCGACCTCTCGAACCCGTACTTCGCCGAGGTCCTCTCGGGCATGCAGGAGGCGGCGCACTCAGCGGAGTACCTGCCGATCCTGCTGGACTCCGGCGAGGACGAGGAGCGCGAGCGCATCTCCCTCGAACGCTCCCTCGAGGTCGTCGACGGCATCGTGCTCACCGGCACGCGTCTCTCGGACGCGACGCTGCTGCAGCTGGCGAAGAGGGTGCCGATCGTGGTGCTGAACCGTCACGTGGCGGGCCTGGACTCGATCACCCCGGACTACGAGCACGGCATGAACCAGGCGATGACCCACCTGGAGTCCCACCGGGTGCGCACCGTGACCTACGTGGCCGGGCCCGCGAACTCGTGGTCCGACGGGGAGCGCTGGCGCTCGGCCCGCACCACGGGCGCGAGCCACGGGATCCGCGTGCACCGCATCGGCCCGTTCCCGCCCACCTCCCGCGGCGGGGAGGACGCCTTCGCCGAGCTCATCGAGTCCACCCGCGGCGCGGGCGACCCCCTGCCCGACGCCGTGATCTGCTACAACGACCTTCAGGCGCTCGGCCTGCTGGTCGCGGCGCTGCGCAGCGGCATCCGGGTCCCCCAGGAGCTGCAGGTCATCGGGCACGACGACATCCCGCTCGCGCGGCTCGTCGGATCGGGCCTGACCACCGTGGCCGCGCCCAAGCGCGAGCAGGGGCGGGTGGCCGTGGACCGCATCGTGCGCCGCATCCGCCAGCCCTCCAGCGTGAAGGGCCCCGTCGAGGGCGCGCTGCCGGTGCGCCTCGTGGTGCGCGGCAGCACGGGCGGGCGCGAGGGCACTGCCCCGCACGACAAGCGCTGAAAGGTTCGCCGGACGGCCGTCGAGCTCCTCGAACGGTACGAAACGGTTGCCAAAAGACTTCTTGGGAGCCGTTTCGTACCGTTCGGCAGCAAGACCGGACCGACAATTGGACGAGGCCGCGGATGGGGCGGCCGGATGGGAAAGCGTCGAACCCGGGGGCGGCGAACCCGGGGGCCGACGAGCGGCGAGAGCCTCGGCCGTCCTCAGGGCAGCAGTGCGTGCACCCAGGGCGTCTGGGCGGGCACCAGCTCGCGAGGGACGGGTCGGGGTGAGGGGCCGCCGGGCACGGGGATCGCGGTGATCGCCATCCAGTCCCTGCCATCCGAGGGCGCCAGTCCCGGAACCTCGCGCATCATCGCCCACTCCTCGCGCATCGTGAGGTGGGAGTCGATGAGCAGCTCGTCGCCGTCGGCGCTCGCCTCGATGAGCGCGGCCAGGCACGCCTCCTTGTCGGCGCGCGAGCTCGGGCCGACGTAGGGGCGCGAGAGGAGGGAGACCCCGGGTGCCCCGCCCTCGTCGTCGTCGGCCGGCCACACGAGGACGGCGGCGACGAGCCGGCCGTCCCGTCGCAGTGCTCGGCTGAGGCCGCGGTCCCAGGTGGACGGGGACCGGGGATCGTGGTCCTCGCCGAGCTCGGCGAGCAGGGACTCGCGCGGCGCGGTCGGGGACCAGGACGCGTGCTGGTCGATGTAGTGGTCGACCTCGAGCGCGAGGAGGTCGCCCGGCTCCTCGGCGAGCGCGGGGTCGATCTCCGCGGAGCCGACCGGACCGTGCTGCGCCGCCCAGGCCCGCATCTCGGGACCGACGACGTAGCGCCACGGGGGCGTGACCTGCACGACGATCCCGCCGAAGCGGGCCGCGAGCTGCTGGTCGTCGACCTGGTGCTCATAGATCTTCATGCGGGGAGGCGCCGTCGAGGCGTCGACCTGCGCGCGCAGCAGCGCATCGTCCACGCCCTGTCCTCGCAGGTCAGGTGCGACCTCGAGCAGCATGACGCGTGACTCCGGGTGCACCGTGTTGTCGACGGCGCGGCAGTGGCCGACGATGCGCTCGCCTGCGCCGGTGGCCGCGGCCGCGACGAAGGAGCGCCGGTTGCCGCCCGGTCGCCAGCGGTCCTCGATCAGATCGGGGAAGGCGTCGGAGAAGGCGGCGACGTCCTCGGTCGTCGCGGGGCGCACGCGGATCTCCGTCGGGCCGCCGTTCACGCCGGTGCCCCGTGCTGGGCGAACACTCCGCCGTCGGCGAAGACGCGCTCGACGAACCGCTCGGCGATGCGGGCATGCGCCTCGGGGCCGGGGTGGAGCGCATCGGGCAGCGGCAGCTCCGCCTCGTCCTGGGCGCCGTAGAGGTCGAGGCCGTCGATGTGGTGCAGCTGCGGATCCTCGCGCGCTGCGCAGACCTCCGCGAGCGCCTCGCGGACGGCGGGCAGATCGAGCCGTCCGGGGGAGGTGCCGGCCGGATCGCCGGTGGCCATGAAGCGGATCTCCCCGCGCGCGAGGGCCTGCGGATCCACGGCGCTGGGCCCGGTGACCCCCTCGAAGAGTCCGCAGTGCAGCGGTGAGATCAGCACGATCTGGGTGTTCGGATGGCCCTGCCGGATCGTGTCGAGGAAGCCGTGCACGGCGGGGACGAGCGCCCGGCGACGCATGATGTCCCCGCCGACCACGTTGATGCCCAGCTTGAGGCTGATGATGTCGGCCGGAGCCTCCCGGATGACCTGCGCGACGGGGGCATCGATCATCGCGCTCCCGCCGAAGCCGAGGTTCCGCAGGTCCGCACCTGCGGCGCGCGCGGCACGCACCGGCCAGGTCCCCAGCGGGGTCGCGGCGTTCGAGCCGTGGCTGATGGAGCTCCCGTGGTGCACCCAGCGCGTCCCCGAGGGGGCGACGTGACGCACGAGCGGCCGACCGGTGCCCACGTCGGAAGCGCCCGCGTCGCGGGCACCCGCGGAGGAGCTGTCCGCGGCGTGGGAGTCGAGCTCCGCGCGCAGGGACTCCAGCAGGACGTCCTCGCTGTAGGGCAGCCACAGCTCCACGCGGTGAGTGCCCGTCGGGAGCTCGATGCGAGAGGTGTGCGCGGGGCCGGGGCTGGACGACGTCTCCCCTGTATAGGGGTCATTGATGATCAGAGCGCCGCCGGTGAGGACGTCGTGGGCGACCGTCTCGCCGTCGATGACGACGTCGAGCACACCGCGCGGGCGCTGGGCCGTGGGGAACGCCGCGCGGGCGCTGCGCATCGTGAGCTCGAGGGCTCGGGCGTCGGTGTCCAGCACGAGACGCACGCCCGCGGCCTGCTGCTCCATGGCCATCAGTCTGGGCTCGGGCCAGAGCCGCCGCAGCCAGGAGGGCAGGCGGTGGATGCGCACTCCCTGGGCGGTCCGCTCGAGGTCCGCGTGGCCGTGGACGAGCGGCTCGGTGATGTCGATCGTGTGCACCTGGTCAGCCTGTCACGGCTCGTCGGCGTGCGCAGGGCCTTCGTCGGGACCGATGAACGGACCCCTCGGGCCCCTCGGAGGACGGGCTTCTCGGGCCCCTCAGAAGGCGGGCCCTTCCGGCCCCTCAGAACTTGCGCTGCATGTCGGCCACCTCGGCGTCGGCACGGAAGCCGGCCGAGAGGTACGTGGGCACCGCGCCCGAGAGGGAGCTCGGCGTGCACACGAGCGCGCTCGAGGCGCCCATCGCCCGCAGCGCATGGACGGCGGAGAGCGTGATCCCCCGGCCGAACCCGCGCCCCCGGTGGTCGGGATGCACGGCGACGGGCTCGAGCAGGCCGGGCCGGCCGGGGCCCGCCGACCAGACCGTCGCGATCGCGACCGCCGCATCGTCGTCATCGCGGCCGAGCAGCGTGAGCGACGAGCTCGCGAGCGGGGTCGCGGCCATCACGGTCCAGTCCCGGGCGCGGCGGCGCAGCTCGGCGGGCGAGGGGTCGCGGCGTCGGAACGCGGAGAAGTGGACGCGCGCCCACTCCTCGACGGGGGAGAGTCGCGCGGGCAGGCCCTGATCGGTCGACGGGGCGTCGGCCGGATCCGAGGGATCGAGGTCAGGATCGTCCTCCGGGAAGTCCGGGGCGGACTGCGGGTCGACGACGTCGGCGGAGGCCAGCGCATCGCTCATGTCCGGCATCGGGCCCAGATCCAGGCGGAGCGGCGTCCAGAGCTCGCCCTCCTCCCAGGCGTCGGCCGCGAGAGTGCGCCGGAGCGCGGCCGCGCCACGTGCCTCGACCGCACCCGGGCCAGCGTCGAGGATGCAGTGCGACGGATCGGCCAGATCGCTCGAGATCCGTCGGGCCAGGGCCTCGTCGTCCTCTGCGCCGGGGGCGAAGGCCAGGCGCAGCAGGTCCGGGCCGTCGAGCAGCCCGATCGCGACCGGCACGTCGTCCAGCTCCCACACGCGGGTCGCCGCGGCGGTCGCCGGCAGCCCCCTCATACTGTGCCATCCCAGGTCACCGGGGTGAAGCTGCAGCGGTGCGTCGTCCCGCTGCCAGGTGGCGAGGGCGTCGGCGGCGAGGAGCAGCTCGGGGACGCTGGGGGCGCGCAGTGTCGGGTCCATGGCACAAGCACACCGCGTCCGGGCTCGTCTGGCAATCGGAGGGTCGGGGAATCTGTCTGGGGGTGCCGGATCGCATCTCGCCGGAAGGAACGTCTGTCCGATCACGTGCGCACGTGCACGCCGAGTCCCGTCTCGCCGGGGCGCACGTCATCGGCGAGCTCCCACTCATCGGTGTACTCGCCCGTGAACTGCGGGCGGTAGGGGATCGGGTCGTCGGTGAAGAGCCCGCCGAGGCGGGCGAGCAGGTCCGCGCGAGCATCGGCGTCGTCCTCGATACGGTCGGCGCTGGGCAGCGCCCACGGCGGCAGCACGCTCATGCCGGTGTAGGCGAGTGTGCCGTGGAGCAGCCCGAACAGCAGCTGCGTGATCTCGCCGGACTTTCCGCGAGGCCCGATCGCACGCGGACGGTCGCCGAGGGTGACCGCGACAAGGGCCCGCTTGCCCGAGAACGGACCCTGCTCGAAACGCAGTCGCCGGCTGGTCGACGGGTCGGTGCCGAAGGCGAAACCGCTGATCAGCACCCGGTCGAACCAGCCCTTGAGGATCGCGGGCATCCCGTACCACCACAGGGGGAATTGGATGATGAGCGCGTCGGCCGCACGCAGCTTCTCCTGCTCGCGCCGCGTGTCGGGCGGAACAGCGCCTTCGACGAAGGCACGCCGGGTGTCGTCGCTGACCCGGAAGCGGGGCAGCTCGGTGGGGCCGGCGTCTGACCTTCCCGCGTCCCACGGGCTCAGCACCGGATCCCAGCCCATCTCGTAGAGGTCGGAGCAGAGGACCTCGTGGCCGGCGGACTGGAGGTGGGCGATGCCGGCGCGGCGCAGCGCACCGTTCAGCGAGCGAGGTTCGGGGTGAGCGCTCAGCCAGAGGATCGTGCGGGGTGGCGCCGACGTGTGAGGGTCCGCCGGACGGGTCTCGCCGGCGCCGCTGTTCGACAGATGAGGCTGCATGTCCACCATGCTGAGAGACTGGAGAGGATCATGGAAGTACGGACATTTCTGTCGCCGTCGATGACCAGGGAAGTCGTCTCGTGCGGCGTTCGCTGCTGACTGCTCGGCTTTCGGTCCGCGGACGCGAGCCGCGGTTCTCGGGCCGCGTCGGATGCGCAGCCGCGGCGGCAGGAGAGAGGGTGATCCGATGCGTCTTCCCGTGCAGCGCGCCATGCAGGTGTGCCCTGTGGAGGTCGCCGTCTCGGTGCTCGGCGGTACGTGGAAACTGACTCTCGTCAAGCACTTGCTGGACGGCCGGCGGCGTTTCAACGAGCTGGGCCGCCTGGTGCCTCTCGCGAACACGAAGACCCTCACCCGGCAGCTGCGGGAGCTCGAGGAGGACGGCATCGTGCGCCGCACCGTGCACGACCGGGTGCCGCCGCACGTCGACTACGCCCTCACCGACCTGGGCCGGAGCCTGGCTCCGATCGTCGGCGCGATGGACGCCTGGGGCGCGAGCTTCGCGGAGGGTCAGGGCCCGTGAGCCCGGTCGTGCGAGATCGGCACCGGCGGCAGCCGCGGCACCCAGCAGCGCACCTGCTTGCGGTACGTCTCGTACTCGGCGCCGAAGCGGCCCGCGAGATCGTCCTCCTCGGGCGGGCGCACGAACAGGTGCCAGAGCACGGCTCCGGCGAGCGAATAGGCCAGGACCAGCCACGATGTTCCGATGATGCCCACGGCCAGACCCTGCGCGATACCGGCGACGGCCATGGGATTGCGGACCCGGCGGTACGGGCCGGCGACCACCAGGCGATGAGGCATCGCCGAGGGCAGGGGAGTGCCGCGACCGATCCGCGTCATCGTGATCGCGGACCAGGCTCCGAGGGCGCTCGCCGCGATCAGCAGCACGACCCCGAGCACGGCGCATGCGACGGAGGCCGTGCCGTGGACGGGCAGGGCGACGCCCCAGCGCCGCTCGAGCGCGATCACCGGGAGCGGGATGACCACCAGGAACAGGGCCCAGAAGAGCACCATCTGGGATCCGGTCGCGGCGAACAGCGCCCGGACGATCCGCGGCGGGCGGGGCGGAACGCGAGCGGTCCGACGAGGAAGCGCTCGACCGGGATGCGTCCGAGGATCACGAGCAGGGCGGCCGCGACGGACCCGCACGAGGCGGCGATCATCACCACCGCGCCCCAGCCGGCCTGCCCGGAGGCGGTCGCGAGGACGGCCATCCACACGGTGACCAGCACCGTCCAGGTCGTCGTGAGCGCCGCCGACCAGCGCAGCCCGACCGCGGCGAGCGCCGAGGCGACGACGAACAGCGGCAGGTCGAGCGCGGCCATGATCACGGGATCGATCGGCCCGAGCGTCGCCTCGCGCACAGGGTCCGCGGTGAACACGAGGATCCACCAGATCGCTCCGCCGAAGGCCTGCACGGCGAAGTACGCCTTACCGGCGGCGCGGTCGAGGATCCTCATGATGCGGGCAGGATAGCCGGACGCGGACTGTCGGGCTCACCCGCGGGTCGCCCCGCCCGCCACGCGCCGCGCCGCGCCGCCTGAGGCTCAGGCGACGTCGGCGAGGATCTCGAAGCGCGCGAGGCGCTCGCGGTAGTAGTCGGCGTGCGCGGCGACGGGCTCGATCGTGCTGCGCACCGGGATCGGCGCGCGCTCGGCGTCGGGCACGGTCTGCTCGAGGGCGAGCAGGGCGGCGCCGCGCATGGTGGAGCGGGAGATCGCGACGTGGTCGATGGGGGTCTGCAGGGCGTCGGCCAGCAGGTGCAGCCAGGCCGGAGCGTTCTCCGTCATGCCGCCGGAGAGCACGATCCGCTGCGGGGCGCCGCCGACCTCGCGCAGCTGGTCGGCGATGCGCAGGTAGGACAGGGCGAGGCCCTCGAAGCAGCCGCGCAGCAGGTCCTCGGCGGTGGTGGAGGCGGAGACGTTCGCAAGGACCGCCCGGGCGCTGTCGCGCCACTTGGTGCCGCGCTCGCCGGAGAGGAACGGCACCACCAGCGGGTTCCCGGCCTGCGGGGCCGCGCCGAGCAGGGACTCGGTGTCGATCTGGGAGACGTCCTCCGGGATCGCGAAGCGGGTGCGGGCGAAGTCGAGGACGCGGCCGGCGTCGCTCATCGCGGAGCCGACGAGGGTGCGGCGCGCATCGACGCGGTAGGCCCAGAGCCCGCCGGGCAGGGTGCCGGTCCCGGTGTCGAGCAGCTGACGGATCGCGCCGGAGGTGGCGGTGGAGATCCCCCAGGTGCCGGGGCCGACGGCACCGATCCCGAGGTTCGCGGTCAGGCCGTCGCCGACCACGGGGATCCAGGTGGCGTCGGCGAGCGCGGGGATCCGCTGCGCGAGCGGGCTGCCCGCGACCGGCTGCCCCTGGGAGGGGTCGCGCGGGGCCCCGAGCAGGTCCGCGGAGACCCCGGCCGCCTCCAGCAGCTCGGGCACGTACTCGCCGGTGCGGCGGTCGATCATCCCGCCCCAGGCTGCCGACGCGGTCCCCAGCACGCCCTCGCCCAGCAGCTTCAGGGCGACGTACTCGCCGAGCGCCATGAACGAGCTCGCGCGGGAGAAGACGTCGGGGTGCTCCTCGCGCAGCCAGCGCAGGCGCGGCGTGTTGTACGAGGAGTGCAGGCGGGAGCCGGTGCGGTCGTGCAGAGCGACGGCGTCGAGCTCCTCGCGCAGGGCGGTGACCTGGTCGCGGCAGCGGGTGTCCGCGTACGTGATGCACGGGGTCAGGGCGGCACCGGAGGCGTCGACCGCCACCAGGGAGGAGGCGAAGGTGTCGACGCCGATGCCGACGACGGGCCCGGGCAGGGCGCCGTCGAGGACGGTCTCCATGGCCACGCACAGCTCCTCGACGATCTGGTCGGCGTCGATCGTGGAGGTGCCGTCGGCGGCGGTGGTGAACGCGTGCTCGACCTTGTGGTGGCGCGTGCCGACCTCGCGTCCCGAGGCGTCGTAGACGGCGGCGCGGCTGCCGCCGGAGCCGACGTCGAGTCCGACGACGAAGGGGCCGACGGCGTCGTCGGTCGGGATCGAGAAGCGCGGGGTCACAGGTCCTCCAGCAGGTGGGCGGCGGTGCGGTCCAGGATAGTGACCGCTTGCGCAGGCGGGGGTCGGCGGCCGCCTGTTGCCGCGGGACACATGCAGGATGACCGATTGCCGAGCGGTGCTCGCTCGCTCGACGCACGTTAGCCCAACTTCTCTGATCTCTGATAACTTGCTCTACGACATGCCACCCGCAAGCAGCGGTGGGCGAAGTGGTCGCTGATCCGATGATGCGCCCGGCTCGAAGGAGAACCGCGTGGAACAAACAGTCACACATAAGGTCGCCCTGCGGATCATTCCGCTCCTCGTGGTGTGCTACCTGGTCTCGTTCATCGACAAGACGAATATCGGGATCGCCCAGCTGGGCATGCAGGGCGCGCTGGGCCTGAGCGATGCCGCATTCGGGTTCGGTGCGGGGATCTTCTTCGTGGGCTACTTCCTCTTCGAGGTGCCGAGCAACATGGCGCTCGCCCGCTTCGGCGCTCGGCTGTGGATCGCGAGGATCATGATCACCTGGGGGATCATCGTCATCGCTACGGCGATGGTTCAGGGGGTCGTCAGCTTCAACATTGCGCGATTCCTGCTCGGTGCCGCAGAGGCGGGCTTCTACCCCGGGGCTCTCTACTACCTCTCGACATGGGTGCCGGAGAAGCATCGTGCGAAGTACATCGGGCTCTTCCTGTTGGCGAACCCCGTGTCGACGGTGGTCGGAGCGCCGGCGATGGGTGCACTGCTCGAGATGCACGGACTCTGGGGCATCGAAGGCTGGCAGTGGGTTTTCATCGTCACCGGACTTCCCGCGGTGCTGCTGGCCGTGCTCGTCATCTGGAAGCTGCCCGATCGACCGGAGCGAGCCGCGTGGTTGAACGCCGACGAAAAGCGGTGGCTCCTCGACACCTTGGCGGAGGAACGGGCGAAAGCCCCTGTGAGGCACTCGAACCCTTGGAAGTCGCTCCTCGATCCGAAGGTGCTGTTCCTCGCCGTATGGTTCGCTGCGTTCCCGACAGCGGCGTACGGACTTCGGCTCTGGCTGCCCACGCTCATCGAGTCCTTCGGAGTGAGCGCGCTCGTGAACGGTCTGTTGAACGCCATCCCCTTCGCGTTCGGAGCGCTCGCGCTCGTCATCGTGCCGCGGCTGGCCGTACGCAGCGGGCACAGCTATCGCTGGATAGCGATCACCACCTCCACCGCTGCCGTGGGCCTCGTGCTCACCGTCGTGACGGGGAATCTCGCGCTCGAGCTCGTGTTCCTCTGCGTCGCTGCGATCGGGATGTTCGGCGGCCAGCCGGTCTTCTGGTCACTGCCCTCGAAGCTGCTGGTCGGCGCGAATGCGGCGGCCGGACTCGCGCTCGTCAACTCCGTGGGGAACCTGGGCGGGTTCGTGGGCCCCTATGCCGTGGGTGCCATCCGCCAGGCGACGGGGAGCCTGAGTGCTTCGATGCTGTTCCTCGCACTGGTGATGGTCGCTGCTGCCGTGCTCGCAGGAGTCGGTTCACGGGTCCTCAAGCAGCGCGGCACCGAGCACCTCGATTCGACCGAACACGTGAAGGCCTGAGATGAACCACCCGAACGTCCTCCTCATCACCGTCGACCATTGGTTCGGGCGCCTGCTCGGCTGCGCCGGACATCCCGTGATCAAGACGCCGACGCTCGACTCGCTCGCAGCGGCGGGAGTCCGGTACGAGCGCGCCTACTCGGAGTCGCCGGTGTGCGTGCCCGCGCGCCGCTCGATCATGACGGGCACCCCTCCCCGTGATCACGGCGACCGCATCTTCCAACAGGATCTGCCGATGCCTGCCCTCCCTACACTCGCCCAGACGTTCAGGGATGCGGGGTATCAGGCTTACGCCGTGGGCAAGCTGCACGTCTTCCCCCAGCGCAGCAGGATCGGCTTCGACGACGTGATCCTCAGCGAGGAGGGGCGATCCCAATGGGGCGTCGCCGACGACTACGAAAGGTACGTGGCGGCCCACGGCTACGCGGGCCAGGCATTCGCTCACGGGATGAGCAACAACCAATACACGGTGCGGCCGTGGCACCTTCCCGAGAACATGCATGTCACCCATTGGGCAGCGCAGCAGATGTCCGAGATGATCATCCGGCGAGATCCGACCCGGCCGGCCTTCTGGTACCTCTCCTTCACCGCACCGCATCCGCCGCTCGTGCCCCCGGCGGAATACCTCGAGATGTACTCGCTCGACGAGATCGACGAACCACGTCGGGGGGAGTGGACCCACGAGGAGGATCGGCGTCCTGTTCAGCTGCGCCGCCGGCAGCACGAGGACTCGCCGATCGGTCTCCATGACGTCGACCTTCGGGCGGCCAAACGCGCCTTCTACGCGCAGTGCACGTATGTCGACCACCAGTTGCGTGTCGTGATCGGAACGCTCCGGGAGCAGGGGCTTCTCGACGACACCGTCATCATGTTCACTTCGGACCACGGGGACATGCTCGGGGACCACGACCTCTGGGCCAAGCGGACGTTCTACGAGAAGTCGGCGAACGTTCCGATGATCGTGGTTCCTGCTGCTGCCGATGCGCGCCTTGAGCCGGGTTCGGTGTCGAAGACCCTGATGGGCCTGCAGGACGTGATGCCGACCCTGCTCGACCTCGCCGGGGTGCGGATTCCGGGCAGCGTGCGTGGGTGCTCAGTCCTGGGCGTCGGGCGCACCGAGCTGCACGGCGAGTACGGGGAGGGCCCGGAGGCTACTCGCATGGCGCATGACGGGCGTCTGAAGCTCATCTACTACCCGATGGGCGACGTGCGTCAGCTGTTCGACGTCGTCGAGGATCCATGGGACGAGCACGACCTGGCAGGCTTGCCCGAATATGCCGATGACCTCGAACGGTTGTCGAGGTCGATCGCCGAGAACGCCTACGGCGAGGACTTCGCGTGGACAGATGGGAAGCGCCTGATCGGCCTGGAAGAGGACATCGCGTCCTGGCCCGTCGACAGGGGATTGTCGCAGCAGCGCGGGCTACACTGACCGGCGCAAGCAGCGGATGCTGCGACGTCCGTCTCTAGGAGCTCCGTGTGACCGATCCCGAGCTGATCGCGCTGGAGCCGGCTCCGTCCAAGACGGAGCAGGTGGTGGCGGTGCTCCTGGAACGTGCGGCGAGGGGGCAGCTTCCTCCCGGGGGCCAGCTCCCGCAGGAGGGCGTGCTCGCTGCACAACTGGGCATATCTCGCCTCACGCTTCGCGAGGCGATGCGGACTCTCCAAAATCTTGGTGTTCTCCGGGTTGAGCGGGGGCGCGGCACGTTCGTCACCGAACGCTCGGAATGGACGCGTATGGACCCGGCGGTGCTCGGCGCTCTCCTCGAGGCGGGCGAGGGCCGCGACGTGTTGAAGGAACTCACCGAGCTCCGTCGGATCGTGGAGACCGGAGCCGCCAGGCTCGCGGCCGCTCGGCACACCGAGGACGACATGATCGCACTCTCTGATGCTCTCGCCGAGATGGAGAGCGCTGCTCTCGAGCAGGACGTGGTGGCGTTTGCCGCGGCAGACGTCGCATTCCATGACGTTGTGCTCGCTGCGGCAGGGAACGCACTGGTCAGCAACCTCTTCGATTCCATGCACTCGGCGATGCAACGGATCCGGGAAGAGACGACGCGCCTGACCATCGGATCCCTCGCGGCCGTGGAGGTGCACCGGAAGGTGTTGGAGGGGATCCGTTCAGGTGATCCCGAAACGGCCACACGGGCGATGAGCGCGCACTTCGACAACACCGACAGGTTCGTCGACCAGGCGATCAGCGCCGACGAAGGAGCGCGCTCCCGCGGCTGATCGAGACCGCGCGCCCCGGCTCACGCCTCCGGCGGCTCCCCGTCCGGGTGCCCGAACTCCTCGGCGTAGCGCGCCCGCAGCTCCTCCCAGCCGTGGTCCGTGGCGTCCATGCCCACGATGCGCTCCTGGTCGAGGCCGCTGAGCTGGGCGTCGAGCACTGCGAGGCACACCTGCCAGCCGGCGGCGAAGTACTGGGCCTGCTGCACGTCGGGCAGGCCCACCTGGATGTCCAGTCGGCCCTCCTCGATCATCCAGCCCATGGTGGCGTCGCCCCAGCGGTGGGTGAGGGCGTGCTGGCCGGCGGTCGCGAGGACGTCGGCGGCGACCGGGTCCTCGTCGGGCGTCTCGCGGCTGAGCGCCGGTCCCACCTCGGTGAGCGGACGGTCGGGGACGACGGGGGACCAGCGGGCGAGCTGCTCGGGATCGGTGATCGCCCGCCACAGCTGCTCCTCGGTGCCTGCGATGTCGACCTCGAGGATCAGGGTGTCGTCGGCGATCTCGGCGCGGACGGGCAGGTCGCGGATGCGGGCATCGATGTCCACGGGGTGCGCTCCCTCGGTGCCGGTGCTGTCGCTGCTCATGGGGCCTCCTCACGGCGGATCCGCGCCGGCGTCGGCGCGGGCTCCTCGGATCATCTCACCCGGCGACCGGGGCGGCCGAGGTGCGGGGTGCGGTGGCCGCGGTCTGCGGCGGCCCTCCCAGGAGGGTGATCCCGGGGATGCGCTCGGCGTGGTCGGCGGCGATCGCCCACAGGCGCTGCACCATGAACTGCACGGCAGGGTTCTTCGCGGAGGACCGCCTCACCCACACCTGCAGGCTGCGGCGCGGCGCCGGGGAGCGCAGCGGGAGGACGACGACGCCGGGGGGCGGGTTCTGCTCCAGGAGCGAGGGCTGCACGCTCACGAAGCCCCCGGAGGCGATGAAGCCCAGTACGGCGGAGTAGTCGGGCGGATTGACCTCGACCCGCGGGGAGAATCCGGCGGCGTGGCAGGCCGAGAGGATCCTGGCGAACCAGGTGGAGTCCAGGGGGTCGTCCGTGGCCCACGGGATCTCGGCGAGATCCGAGAGCGCCACGCTGTCGTGGGAGGCCAGAGGGTGGCTCGAGGGCACGACGGCGACGTACGACTCCTCGAGGAGGTCGCAGCACTGCCAGTCGGCCCCCGGCTCCGCGTCGATGTCGTCCGCGATCAGCACGTCCCCGCGCAGGTCGAGCTCGCTCACCGAGCAGTCCCGGTGCAGGAGGGTGAGGGAGAGGTCGGGGAAGGCCTCGCGCACGTCCTGCGCCAGGCGCGGGACCCAGGTGGCGGCGACCGAGGTCATGTAGGCGAACGTGAGGGTCCCGGAGCGTCCCTCCCGCAGGTTCGCGGCCAGCCGCTGCACGTCGTCGAGGGCGTCCAGGGCGGTGCCCGCGGCTCGCGCGATCTCCGCGCCCGCGGGGGTGATCTCGATGCCGCGGCCCGAGCGCTCCACCAGGTCGACGCCGGTCTCCCGGCGCAGCGCGGAGAGCTGCTGGCTCACGGCCGACGGCGTGTATCCGAGCGCCTCGGCGCTCGCGCGGATGCTGCCGGTCGCGGCGACGGAGCGCAGCACGCGGAGTTTCACGGGATCGAGCATGGGGCCACCCTACGACCGATCAGAAGTGCTGAACAATGGGGTAGGAATGTTCGCTTGTCCTTCCGTATCGTCGGCCGCAGGATCGAGACATGAGCACACTCGTCATGGGCCTGGCCCTCATCCTTCTCATCGCCGCCGTCTCCGTCGCCCTGGGGGCCGCGATCCGCGTGGTCCTCGGAGTCCTCCTCCCCGCTCCCCCGCC
>NZ_JAKRMO010000075.1:0-18085 GCF_022346485.1 Brachybacterium sp. ACRRE
CGGGGGCGGCCGGGCCCCCCCGGCCCGCACGGCTCACCGGTGCCGCCGCCCGCCCCGCCCGCCGGGGGGTGGCGCGCCCCGGGGCGGGGGGGGGGGGGCCCCCCCCCCCCCCCCCCCCCCCACGCCCCGCTTCTCGTGGAGCTGCCGGGGCTTCTCATGGAGCGACCGGCCGCCGCCCGGGCTCAGCGCGTCCGGGCGATGTGGTCGAGAATCGCGCGCAGCGAGTCCTCGGCGGCACCGCGCAGGGCCGGGTCGAGACCCTCGCCGTAGACCGCGCGCAGCAGCCGGTCCATGCTCAGGGCGCCCGCCGCGCGGGCCTCCTTCACCTGGGCGATGCGCTCCTCGCGGTGGGAGATCATCGCCTCGATCGCCTCGATCGCCTCGAGGGGGTCGGTCGCGGGCGAGCCGTGCCCGGGGTGCAGCGAGGAGATGCGCCCGTCGATCGCCAGGGCGCGCAGGATCGCGAGGGACTGCATGTGCTCGGTGAGGCTGCCGTCGGGCGGGCTGATCACGGTCGAGGAGCCGTCGCCCAGCAGGGTGTCGCCGGTGAGCATGCGTCCGCCGTCGACCAGCAGGCCGAGGGAGTCGGCCGTGTGCCCGGGCAGGTGGATGACATGGCCGACGACGCCGGCCTCGCTGATCAGGGAGGCCGGGGGCTTGCGCGATCCGGCGACGGCACGGGTGTCGGCCGCCCACAGCGCGACCTCGCAGCCCGTGCGGTTCTGCAGCTGACGGCGCAGCGTGCCGGCGCCGTCGGTGTGGTCGGCGTGGCGATGGGTGACGAGCACGCCCACGGGGCGCGAGCCGCAGGCGCGGATGATCGCTGCCAGGTGCTGGGCATCCAGCGGACCCGGATCCACGACCCAGGACTCCTCGCCGTCGCGCAGCACGTAGGTGTTGGTGCCCTGCAGCGTCATCGGCCCCGGGTTGTCCGCGCGGATGAGCTCGAGCGCGACGGGTGGAGCGTCGGGGTCCCTCTGGAAATCGTCCTGGGCGCCCGCGGGGACGTCGTCCTCCATCAGGCGTCCGCGAGGGGGCGCTTCATGTAGGCGACGAGCGACTCGGGGTTCGGGCCGGGGACCACCTGCACGAGCTCCCAGCCGTCGGAGCCGTAGTTGTCCAGGATCTGCTTGGTCGCGTGGATCAGCAGGGGCACGGTGATGTACTCGAAGCGCGTCACGGAGGTCATGCCCCGAGCCTACCGGCCCGTACTCATGCCTTGGGCGGGCACGGTGACGCCACGGGCAGCGCTGTGACGGTCATGGCGCGCGGCAGGCGATCGTGCCGCACGACGGGCGGTCATGGCGCACGACGGGCGACTGATGGCGCACGGCAGGCGACGCGACGGCGAGGCGCAGCGCCCGGGCGATGAGATCGATTCACCCGCCGGCCGCACGGCGTGCGGTGCGGCCCAGCACGTCGTACCAGTCCTCGACGTCGGGATGCTGGCGCAGCAGTCGGCGCCGCTCGCGCTCGGTCATGCCGCCCCAGACGCCGAACTCGATCCTGTTGTCGAGCGCGTCGGCCAGGCATTCCATGCGCACCGGGCACCCCTGGCACGCGATCTTGATCTTCTGCTGGTCGGCCCCCTGCACGAAGAAGCCGTCCGGATCCAGCTGTGTGCACGCCCCCCGGGCGGCCCAGCTGCGATCATCCGTGCCGCGGATCCTGCTGATCGTCACGAATGTCCCCTCTCGAATCCTCGTCGATCCGTTCTGGTGCGTCAGAGTATCGAGATCGGCTCAGGGGCGCCAATCCCGCCTCCGTCCGACCCTCGTCGCCGATCCGGGATCGGCGACGGGACTTCGCACGCGCCGTTCCGGGACGGCCGGAGCCATCCGGCCGCGACCAGGGGCGCGAGCGCCTCCCGCGGATCCCGTCGGCGGCGTCCCGATCCCCCGCCCGATGCACATCCGGGGCCGGGGCTGGATCCATGCGCCCGTGAGCGCCGGGTGATATGCGCCGGCACGGCCGCGCCTCGTGGTCCGCGCGCGCTGGGGGCCGTACTGTGTTCCCATGGCTGACCGTGACTCCGCTCCGCTCGGGAACCTCAGCTCCGAGGCGACCTCCGCGTCGCCGACGGGCCCCGCCACCGTGCCCGGAGCCGCGCTGCGCGCACTGATGCTGCTGCTGGGGATGCTCGCCGTCGCGGGCATCGCCGGCGTGCTGCTGGCCGCCTTCTTCCTGCCCGCGGTGTCGATGAGCTCGGCCGTCGCGAAGGACGGCGTGGACCTGTTCGACTCCCTCCCGGCGGAGCTGGAGACCCAGCCGCTGAACGAGGCCAGCCGGATCGAGGCGTCCGACGGGTCGCTGCTCGCGACGTTCTACAGCCAGAACCGCATCATGGTCCCGCTCGACGAGATCTCGCCCAACGTCCAGCACGCCGTCGTCGACATCGAGGACCACCGCTTCTACGAGCACGGCGGCATGGACTTCACGGGCACGGTCCGCGCGCTCGCGAACAACGCCGCCTCCGGCGCCACCCAGGGCGGCTCGACCCTCACCCAGCAGTACGTGAAGAACGCGCTGCTCATGGACGCCGAGCAGCGCAACGACAAGGAGGCGCAGGCGGAGGCGACCGAGCAGAGCTACGGCCGCAAGCTGCGCGAGGCGAAGCTCGCGATCTCCCTGGAGAAGCGCTGGAGCAAGGACGAGGTCCTCAACGCCTATCTCAACGTCGCCCAGTTCGGGCCCTCGCAGTACGGGGTGCAGACCGGCGCCCAGCACTACTTCTCGAAGGACGCCAAGGACCTGAACCCCGGTGAGGCGGCGCTGCTCGCGGGCATCACGAACTCGCCCAACGGCAACGACCCCGTCGCGAACCCGAAGGCCGCGAAGAAGCGGCGCAACGAGGTGCTCTCGGCGATGCTCCGCTACGACCACATCACCCAGAAGGAGTACGACAAGTACTCCGAGCAGTCGATCGACGACATGCTGAAGGTCAAGAACGTGAAGGCGGGCTGCGGCGACGCCGGCACCAACGGCTTCTTCTGCGACTACGTGACCCGGTCCCTGCTGAACGACCCGACCTTCGCGGACACCTACGAGGAGCGCCAGAAGCTCCTGTACGGCGGCGGCCTCACCATCAAGACGACCCTGGACCCCGACCTCCAGAAGGACGCGCAGGAGATCGTGGACCGCAAGGTCCCCCAGGACTCCGACAGCGGATTCGGCCACTCGATCGTGACCGTCGAGCCCGGCACGGGCAAGGTCCTGGTCATGGCCGAGAACCGCACCTTCGATCCCCACGCGGACGCCAGCGCGGGCGAGACCTCGCTGAACTACAACGTCCCGCAGGCGCTCGGCGGCTCGAGCGGCTTCCCCGTCGGCTCGACCTTCAAGCCGTACGTGCTCACCGACTGGCTCGAGCACGGCAAGTCGATCTACGACAAGGTCGGCACGGCCCGCCAGACCTTGAAGACCTTCCCCGCGCAGTGCCTGGACCGCGGGCGCTGGTACGAGACCCAGGGCTACAACCCGGACAACGCGGTCTCCGTGCCGCTGTCGGCCCAGGAGACGGTGCTGAACGCGACCAAGTTCTCCGTGAACACGGCCTACGCGAACATGGCCCGCCAGCTCGACCTGTGCGACATCGCCGAGCAGGCCCGGTCGCTGGGCGCGATCCCCGCGACCTACAACCCCTTCGACAAGTCCACCTGGGACATGTCGATCGAGGACATGTACGGCACCGAGCTCGCGCCCTCCGTGGTGGTCCTGGGCGAGCTGCGCATCTCGGCGCTCGACCAGGCCGCGGCCTACGCGACCTTCGCCGCCGAGGGCACCTACTGCAAGCCCACCGGCATCTCCGAGGTCATCGACCGCGACGGCAAGAAGATGAAGGACGTCGGCGCCGGGCAGTGCGAGCAGAAGATCGACAAGAAGACCGCCGACCAGGTCGCCTGGACCCTCGAGCAGGACCTCAAGGACCCGCGGGCGACGGGCAAGGGCAAGGTCATCCCGGGTCATGACGCCGGCGGCAAGACCGGCACCTCCGGCTCCCAGTTCCACACCTGGTACGTGGGCTTCACCCGCCAGATGTCGACCGCCGTGTGGTTCGGCAACCCCACGCGCAACGTCCGCCCCGGCGGGTTCTCCGTGGACGGCGAGTACCTCGAGCGCGGCAAGGTCTGGGGCAACACGGTCTCCCTGCCCACCTGGCAGGAGTTCATGATCAAGGCCCACAAGGGTCTGCCGAACGAGAAGTTCCCGAAGCAGCCCGCCGGCGCCCCGAAGGACACCGACCCGGGCAACGGCAGCGGGGGCACCGTCGACACGGGCGGTGCGGCCGGCGGCACCAACGACACCGGCGGAGCCGCAGGCGGCGACGGCGGGGACACGGGCGGAGACGGCGGAGACCAGGACTCCGGCGACCAGGACACCGGCAACTGAGCGGGCGAGCAAGCATGACCCGCACCCGATCCTGCGGCGCGGGCGCCCGGCGCGCCGCGCTGGCCCTCGCCGGGGCAGGCGCGGTCGCCGCCGCGGCGGCCCACGTCTGGTCCCGGTACGTCGAGATCCACCGCTTCACCGTGCGCGAGCACGAGCTGCGGATCCTGCCGCCCGGCACGCGTCCGGTGCGCATCCTGCACGTCAGCGACGCCCACCTGATGCCCGACCAGGACCGCAAGATCGCCTTCCTGCGCCATCTGGAGACGCTCAAGCCGCACCTGGTGATCGACACCGGCGACAACATCGCCTCCGCGGCCTCCATCCCCGTGCTGGCCGACGCGATCGACCCCCTGCTGCGCCGTCCGGGCGCGTTCGCGATGGGGTCGAACGACATGTTCGCTCCGCACCGCAAGAACCCGCTGCGCTACTTCCTGCGCGATCCCCGGCCCGAGGGGTTCACGAAGCGCCACCGCGAGCCGGACCTGCCCCTCGGCTCCCTGCGCCGCGTGCTCACCTCGCACGGCTGGAAGGACCTCACCAATACCCGCGCGAGCCTCCGCCTCACGGGGCTGCAGGTGGACCTCGTGGGCGTGGACGATCCGCACCTCGAGCGCGATGAGTTCCCCGCGCCTGATGCGGCGGGGGATGCGGCGCGGGGTGCGGCGCGGGACGCGACGAGGGAAGCGGGGGCCGACGGGACCGGACACACTCCTGCCGCAGAAGCCGCCGCGACCTCCACCCGGGCCGACGAGGGCCCCGCCGCCGATGTCCCGCACCTGCGGATCGGCGTCGCCCACGCGCCGTACCAGCGCGTCCTCGACGCCTTCGTGGACGACGGGGCGCAGCTGATCTTCGCCGGCCACACCCATGGCGGCCAGCTGCGCATGCCCGGTGTCGGTGCCCTGGTCACCAACTGCGACCTGCCGCGTGCGCAGGCCCGGGGCCTCTCCACCTGGCGCGGCGTGCCGCTCAACGTGAGCGGGGGGCTCGGCGCGAACCCCTACTCGAACTTCCGCTTCGCCAATCCGCCGGAGGCGACCTTGCTCACGTTGCGCCCTCAGCGGCGCTGAGAGGTCGCGACCACCGCGGGCGGCTTGGTATCGTTGCTCGTCGGAGAGCGGCGCTCGCGTCTGCTCGCCGAACACGACCTCGGGGTGTGGCGCAGCTTGGTAGCGCGCCTCGTTCGGGACGAGGAGGTCGCAGGTTCAAATCCTGTCACCCCGACCAGATGATGAAGGGCTCCGCTGCGGCGGGGCCCTTCGTCATGTTCGGGGCCTTCGTCATGTTCGAGCCCTTCGTCATGTTCGGGATCCTTCGTCAGGTCCGGAGCCCTTCGACATGTCCGGGACACCCGGCGACAGACGCGTCGGCGGCGACGACGACATCGGCGGCGGTTTCCGGCATCACCGGCAGCACCGGCAGCACAGGCAGCCTCCGAGGCGTCGGGAACCCTCGGGCACTCCCGGGCGGCGCCGGCCGGGCGACGGGGCATGTCACGCATCGGCGTATAGCGGACATCTCTGCCATATATGGCAGAGATGTCCGCTATACGCCGGTCGCCGACACCAGCCCTGCCCCCACCCGCACCCCTCAAGGCCCTCGCGCACTCCTCGCGCACTCCTCGAGGTCCTCTCGCACCCCGAAAAGGGCCACTCGCACCCCCGTCGAACACCCCTGAATCACAACGGTGTGATTAACATATCGAATTCGGACATCGACGGTGCGACACGGCGAAAATCGTCGATTTAGTTAAAATCTTGGCAAAGGCCCTTGATAGCAGTCGCAAAGGCCCTGCGTGAAGGGCCTGGGTGTGCCCATACAGTGACCACGGTGCCTCTCCCCAGGCACCGTTCGAGAAGTCGCTCCCGCCACCGTTCTCGATCACTTCCTCACTTCCCTGGGTGGCGGGCGCAGCGAACCCCTCGGGTGTCGCCTCTCGGGTGTCGCTTCCCGTGGGCGGAACGCGATCGGTGGCTGTGCGGCGACAGAGAAAGCGACCTCATCCGATGTTCCGCTCCAGCGCCCCGCGCACGCATCGCGCCGCGGGCCCTGCCGTGATCGACTACAGGGGCCTCACGGCTCCCGTCGGTCGCACTGTCGGCGGTCTCGCCGTCGTCGGTGCCGTGACGGCCACGGCCTCCCTGCAGGCCATGGGTTCCGCCGATGCAGCAACCACCCCAGCCCCCACTCACCCGGCCACCACCGCGCCGACCTCGCCCCTCGCGGGCGCGACCGCCGCGACTGCCGCGAAGTCCCTGGCCCCCGCCGCCTACTCGAACGTGAAGCTGCGCTACGGCGCACGCGGATCGGCCGTGTCGGAGCTGCAGCGCAGCCTCCGCTCGCACGGTTCGGGCATCGCGGTCGACGGCGTCTTCGGGTCCAAGACCCTCAGCGCCGTGAAGTCGTTCCAGCGCAGCGCCGGCATCGGCGTCGACGGGGTCGTCGGCCCCAAGACCTGGAACGCCCTCGGGTCCTCCGCATCCACGGGATCCTCCTCGTCGAGCCAGCCGAAGCTGCGCAGCGGCTCCCGCGGCACGGCGGTCAGCACCCTGCAGCAGCAGCTGAACAAGCACGGTGCAGGCATTTCGGTCGACGGCGTCTTCGGGTCGAAGACCCTGAGCTCCGTCAAGGCCTTCCAGCGCGCGGCCGGCATCTCCGTCGACGGCGTGGTCGGACCCAACACCTGGTCGAAGCTGTCCTCGAGCAGCGCGTCCATCGGCGGGTCCGGTTCCTCGAGCGGCTCCTTCAACGGGCAGAGCATCATTGCCAAGGCCCGCAGCGTGAAGGGGACCAAGTACACGTGGGGCGGCTCGAGCCCCTCCACCGGATTCGACTGCTCGGGCCTGGTGAAGTACGCCTACAACGCGAACGGCATCACCGTGCCCCGCACGGCGAAGCAGCAGACGTTCGCAGGCCGGATCATTCCCCAGTCGCAGGCGCAGCCCGGCGACCTGGTGGCCTTCACCGGCAACGACTACGGGCACATCGGCATCTATGTGGGCAACAACCAGATCATCGATGCCTCGGGCTCGCAGCAGAAGGTCGTGGAGCGCACCATCTGGAGCGCACCGCATGTCTTCGTGACCTACCGCTGATCAGCGCAGGCCACCCGGACCACGTCATGCCTGCTCGGTGCTGAGCGCACCAACGGGAAGGAGCAGGACGGCGTGTGAGGAGCCCGGTCGGGGAACCGACCGGGCTCCTCTGCGTCCGGGGCGGTGCGGTCCGGGGCGGTGCGCCGCCCGTCGGACCCTCGGAACCGCCGCCCCGCGCCCTCCGGCGCCCCGGCGCGACCGGGCGCGTCGGCCCGACACGTCCGATGGTCGGCGACCCGTCACGTCCGGTGGGCGGCGGAGTCTGTGACAGACTTGACCTGCACCACATCCCGGTCAAGGAGGATCCCTCGCATGTCCGACCCGATCAGCTTGGTCCCGCTCCCCCGCTCCGTCATCTGGTCCTCGGGGACATGGGAGACGACCGACCCCTGGGCCGGCCTGTCGGTCGGCATCTCGGAGGACCTCCCGCGCGCGGAGTACTCGCTGTCGATCACGCCGTCGGGCGCGAACCTCACCGCCGGCAGCGAGGCCGCTCTGGCCGACGGCCGCAACACCTTCAACCAGATCGTGCTCACCGGCGAGACCTCGATCCCCTGCGTGACGATCAGCGACAGCCCGAAGTACGCATGGCGCGGCCTGCACCTGGACGTCTCGCGCCACTTCTTCGACCTCGACACCCTGCACCTGTTCATCGACGCGATGGCGCTGCACCGCCTGAACGTGCTGCACCTGCACCTGACCGACGACCAGGGCTGGCGCGTGGAGATCAAGGGCTACCCTCGGCTCACGGAGGTCGGCTCGAAGCGTCCGCGCTCCCTCGAGGGGCACATGAGCGGCGACCCCGAGTCCTGGACCTTCGACGACACCCCGGTCGAGGGGTTCTACACGCAGGACGAGCTGCGCGAGCTCGTGGGCTACGCGCAGAACCGCGGCGTGATGATCGTTCCGGAGATCGACCTGCCCGGCCACATGCAGGCGGCGATCGCGGCCTACCCCGAGCTCGGCAACTTCCCCGCGAACCCCGTGCAGGTGCGCGAGGTCTGGGGGATCTCCGACCACGTGCTCGGCGTGTCCGACGAGGTCTTCGACTTCGTGCGCGACGTCCTCACGCAGGTCGCCGACATCTTCCCCGCGCCCTTCTTCCACATCGGCGGGGACGAGTGCCCGCGCATCGAGTGGGAGCAGTCGGCCGACGCCCGCACGCGCATGAACGAGTGGGGCCTCACCCGCGTCTCCGAGATCCAGGGACGCTTCACCGACTTCGCCACCCAGGTGCTCGCCGAGAAGGGCAAGTCCGTGGTCGCCTGGGACGAGGTCCTCGAGTCCCATGTGCCCGACGACGTGGTGGTCATGAACTGGCGCACGGAGGACGGCCTCGAGGAGTCGCTCGAGCGCGGCTTCCGCACCGTCGTCTCCACCGTGAAGGACCTCTACTTCGACTACGCCCAGGGCCCCCTGAAGAAGGAGCCTCTCGCGATCGGCGAGGGCATGACCCTCAAGGACGTGTACACCGACCGCCTGCTGCCCAAGAAGCTCGACGACGAGAAGGCCGCGCTCGTCCAGGGCATCCAGGGCCAGCTGTGGACCGAGTACATCGCCACCCCCGAGCACCTGGGCTACATGGCCTTCCCGCGCGTGTGCGCGCTGGCCGAGCGCGCCTGGGGCTCGCCCGAGCAGTCCTACGGCGAGTTCGTGGAGCGGCTGCGAGGCCATCTCCCCCGTCTCGACGCGCTCGGCGTCTCCTACCGTCCTCTGGACTGACCGAGAGCGGATGGCACGGGCATGAGCTCCTCGCACCGCGACGCGCACCCCTACGGTCGCTCGAACGACGACGTGCGTCGGCGCGACCAGCGCCGGCGCCGTCAGCGCCGCGTCCGGATCACCCAGCTGGTGGTCTTCTCGCTCGCGATGATCGGCATGATCTGCGCGCTCACCTTCGCCTTCACCCAGCTCACCGCCGACGACGACGTCGTGGCCTCAGGGCCCTCCGACGCCGGGACCGAGGTGGCCACGGGGAAGGACGGCGTGCACTGCCCGGACCCCGGTGCGAAGCCCGTGAAGCCGAAGAAGGTCGAGGTGAGCGTGCTGAACGGGACCTCCCGGAGGGGCCTGGCGGCATCGGTCACCGAGTCGCTCGCCGATCGCGGGTTCTCGACGGGGAAGGCCGGCAACACGAAGGCCGCCTCGGGTGCCGTGACGATCGTCTACGGGCCCGCGGGATACCTCCAGGCCTCCGCCGTGGCCGCGGAGTTCTCCAAGCCCGCCCTGAAGCTCGACGACCGTGAGGACACCACCGTCGACGTGCTCGTGGGCGACGGCTTCAAGGACGTGGTCGACGAGGACGTCGCCGCCAAGACCCTGAAGAAGGAAGTGAAGATGCCCGCGGGATGCTCCGGGGCCGAGGACTCCCAGGGCTCCTCGACGCAGGACTCGAAGGGCTGACCGGCCGAGCGGGCGGAACGGGCCGAGACGGCGGACGGCTGACCGGGTCCGGCGAGCGGCCGGCTCAGTCCTTCCAGGTGCGTCGGTCGGACTCCATGCGGGCGCCGATGAACAGCGAGATCACACCGGCGAAGCCCATGAGGACGACGATCGTGAGGAACACGGCCGATGTCGAGGTCGCGCTGGGCATGAGGCCCGAGAGCATCGTGTTGATCCCGGCGCTCGAGTCGCCGCGCGGGTCCGAGGCGCTGCCGAGCTGCGGGTCCACCTGCACCGAGACGTTCGCGCGGTACTGGACGCCATCGGCGTCCTGCACCGTGTAGCTGATCGACGTGGTGCGTCCGCGGAAGCCGCGGGCGGGCGTGAACCGCAGCACGCCGTCGCTGCCCACCTGGTACTCCCCCTCGCCGGGGACCACCAGATGCGTGCCGGAGTAGCGCTCGAGGTCGTCGAGGTTGGAGGCCTCCAGGGAGCTGATCCGCACGGTGGCCGGGGACAGCGGGTCGGAGGGGGCGCCGGCGGTGTCGTTCGCGAGCAGGTCCACCTGCACGGACTTGCCGGGCGCCGTGCGCAGCTCGTCGTCGCGCAGCACCGCCCCGCTGTCGGTGACCAGCGCCGTGAGCGTCGCGCTCGAGCTCGTGGAGTCGGCGTACGAGCCGCTGCCGACGAGCTGCACCGTGCTGCGCAGTCCGTTCTCGGCGCCGTCGGCCGGATCGAAGGTGACCGCGCGGGCGTCGAGATCGATCTTCCAGCTGCCCTGTCCGGGGATCGTGAGCTCGCGGCCGTTGGAGGAGACCCTCGCCCCGCTGGGCAGGTCGTCGTGCGCGAAGCGGAGGGAGTCGGCGCGCACGAAGCGGGCGTCGTCCATAGGCGCGAAGGTGATGGAGGAGCCGGCCGTGCCCACCTGCGTCTGGTCGAGCATCGCCGGGTAGCCGGGGGCGAGGGTCGCGACGCCTGCGGTGTTGCCCTCGGAGTCCTCACCGGTCAGCCCGATCGGGTCGGCCGCCTTCACCGAGTCGTCCGCGGGGGCGAAGCGGACCGTCTGCGTCGTGCGGTCCAGCGTCCAGGTGCCCTGACCGGCCACGACGGCGCGCGTGCCCTTGCTGTTGACCTCCACGCCGTGGTCGGCCGAGTCGTCGCTCGTCGGGCTTCCGTCGGCCACCGTCGTGGAGTCCCCGTCGGCCCCGTCCCCGGAATCGGCCGATCCGCTGCCGTCCGAGCCGCCGTCGCTCGCGCCCGTCGAGCCGGCGTCCGCGCGAGTGAGCGGGACCAGGCGCAGCGTCGAGGCCTTCACGTCCTCCTGGCCGTCGGCGACGTCGAACTCGATGGGGTCGCCGAAGGGCGCGGCACGCACGAGATCGGGCAGCACGGGCGTGGTGAGGCTGACGATCCCGGTGGTCAGCACGGTGCCGTCGGAAGATTCGGCGACATAGCGCATGGGCTCGGGCGAACGGCCCAGGTGGCTCGAGGACGGCGTGAACGTGAGCTCGGTGCCGTCCTCGGAGACCTGCCATTCGCCCTCGCCGACGGCGATGAGGCGGCGGCCGTCGCCCGAGAGCGTGCTCCCGGCGGGCATGGTGTCCAGCAGCAGGCGCACGCGCTCGGTGCCCGACGGGCGCAGATCCCCCTTGAGGGACACCCGGATCTCCCCGCCGGCGGGGGCGGCGATGTCCGCGTCGGCGACGGGGCTCGGGTCGACGGCGAGGTCGGAGGGCTGGGAGCGGATCCCGTTGGTCGCCTCGATGGTGATCGCGATCGGAGCCGGATCGCCCTCGGACTCGGACGCCGGCGTGAAGACGAGCTCCTCGCCCTGGATGGTCCAGGTCCCCTCCCCGTCGACGGCGAGCGAGGTGCCGTCGGAGGCGAGGGTCATCGCGGACAGCTGCGCGTCCGAGGCGTCCGACGGGACGGCGAGCCGCACCGTCTCCAGGTTCAGCTCCGACTCGGCATCGTCGTCGAGGAGGCTGGTCAGGGGGATGCGGTTGACGACGCCCGGCGCGATGGTGATGGTGTCGCGCGAGAGCGGCAGGTCGAAGGGGCCCTTCTCGCCGAGCGCGAGCGCCGCAGGGGCGGTGACCGAGGTCAGCACGCCGAGCGCGAGGGTCAGCATGAGGACGAGGAGGGAGCGTCCGGGCGCCGTGCGGGCACGCACCCGGAGCGCAGGCGCGGGTGTCGCGCGCGCGAGCGGAGTGTTCGCATCCCTGCCTGGCACCCGGTCACGGTATCAGCCGAGGATGCGCGGACCCGGGGTCGGGGGCCCGCGTGACCCGGCGGAGCGCGTCGGCCGGCGGCCCTCGCGGAACGGCGGAGGCGGAGCGAGCCCGGGTCCTACAGTGGGCCCATGGATGCGCCTCGCTCGACCGACGGTCCTCTGCCCGATGGCCCCACGCCCGGCGACGGTCCCGACATCGGGTCCGGCGACGGGCCCGTCGGCGGGCTCGGCGCGACGCTCGGCGACGGGCTCGCGGGGCTCCTCGACGACGCGCTCCCTTCGCTCGCGCAGTGGATGGTGCGGCAGCGCTGGTACCCGGCCAAGGGAGCGGGTGCACCGCGGCTCTCGGTGCGGGGCGCCGCAGTGATCGCGTCGACGGGAGCGGCCGACGGGGCGGAGCGCGAGGGTGTGCGGGCCGACGGGGCGGACCCGGAGGATGCTCGGGCCGGCCGGGCGCAGGTGCTCGACGTCGTGGTGCGGGCCGTGGCCGACAGCGCGGAGACGGACTACCAGGTGCCGCTCGTCGTGCGGTCCGGGGACGATGTCGAGGATCCCGAAGCGCTGATCACCGTCCTCGACAGCGGCGCGGACGGCGACCCCACGTCGGGCCCGATCAGCGCCTCGCTGTCCGGGTCGGGCACGCGCTCCGGGACACTGCGGATCGAGGACGCGTGCCGCACCGACCTGGGCAGACGCGCCCTGATGGACGTGCTCACCGCTGATCGCCCGCTCGTCGGCCCCGACCTCTCGCTGGACCCCGCACCGGTCCCCGGACGCACCGGCGCCCGCGTCGTCGCGACGCGCCTGCTCAGCGGCGAGCAGTCGAACTCCTCGATGATCTTCACGCTGGAGGACGCCGACCCCGTCATCCTCAAGCTCTTCCGCGTGCTCGCCGCGGGCGAGAACCCCGACGTGGTCCTGCAGGGCGCTCTCGACCGCGCCGGCTGCACGCGGATCGCCCCGATGATCGGATCCGTGCGGGCGCGGGTCGGGGGCGACGAGAGCGCCGAGGCGCTGCTCGCGCAGGGCTTCCTCCCCGATGTCGAGGACGCCTGGCGGGTGGCGCTGCAGCAGGCCTCGGGCGGCGTCGACTTCCGTGCGGGCGCCCGCGATCTCGGCGCCGCGGTCGCCGAGGTGCATCGCCTGCTCGCGTCCGAGCTGCCGAGCGCACCGGCCGCCCCCACGGACCGCGCGCGCGTGCTCGACCAGATGCGCGCCCGGCTCGACGAGGTCGCCTCCCAGGTCCCGGAGGTCCTCCCCCATCGCACCGCGCTGCGCGAGCTCATCGACGCCGCGGCCGACGCCTCGTGGCCGCCCCTCCAGCGCATCCACGGCGACCTGCACCTGGGCCAGGTGCTCGCCGATCCCTCCCGAGGCTGGGTGCTGCTGGACTTCGAGGGCGAGCCGCTGCGCCCGCTCGCGGAGCGCACGCTCCCGGACTGTCCGGTGCGCGACGTGGCGGGCATGCTGCGCAGCCTCGACTACGCGGGCGGCGCCGTGCTGCACGAGCACGGTGTGGACGCGTCGGCGTGGGTCGCGGAGTCCTCGCGCGCCTTCCTCGACGGTTACCTCGACGCCATGGGGATCGCGCACGAGGACGCGTCGTTCCTCGCGCTGCTGCGCGCCTTCGAGGCCGACAAGGCCGTCTACGAGGTGCTCTACGAGGCGCGGAACCGTCCGGGCTGGCTGCCGATACCCCTGGGCGCGCTGGCCCGCCTCAGTTCTCGGTGACCACCGAGGACTCGGGCGCGGGCGCGCTGACCGGGATCCCGGCGGGCGCGACGGCAGGCATCGGCAGGGATGCGGGCACGGCGTGGGGACTCGAGGCTGGGCGCAGCACGCGCCGCACTGCGGACGGCGTGGTCGACACGTCACCCTGCTCGACGCCGGGCAGGAAGGGTGCGCTGATCACGCGCAGGAGCAGTCGCGCGCCGACGACGACCTCGGCACGGTCCCCCTCCGGTCCCTCCCACACGCGGGTGCGCACGCCGCTGACCTCGCCGTCCTCGCTCATGGCGAGGCCGACGCCGCGCAGCGCGCGGTCGGCGACGCGGAGCAGCGATGCGGGGCTGGGCGAGGCGGGCGGCGCCGTGGTCGAGCCGATGAGGGCGCTCACGTGCTGGATGGTGCGCACGCCCAGATAGCGGGTGCCGGAGGCCCGATCGCGACGGGGCTTGTGCTCGATGAGCTCGAGGCTCTGTGTGCCGGCGTGGGGTGCGGCATGCGTGCGCAGGGCGTCGACCACGACGCTGAGGATCTCGTGCACCCGACTGCGGGCCTCGGCAGGGCCGCTCGGGACGTGCTCGGTGGTGAGGGGCCCGCCCGTCATCGGCTCACCTCCACGCTGCGTCCTGGCCTGATGCTCTGGTGTCGTGATGCCCTGGTGCCCTGCGGCTCGGACCACCGTATCGGCGCGACGCTCCCGATCACGATGGGGAGAAGTCCCCATCGACAGTCCCGTCCGATGCGTCTTCGGGCCGTGCGCGACGTGGCGGCCGGCCGCGCGTGTGGCCGTGCAGACGGGCCATGCGCCAGGACCGGCGTGGCGCCCTCCCGGCCGCGCCTGCGGGCTCAGTCGACGGGGACGAACTCGATCGGGCTGACCTGGGAGTAGCGGTCCTCGCGGATCGCGACCACGCCCACGCCGCCGATGAACGGGGCGAGGGCCTGGGGGTTCTTGCCGGGGTTCGCGAGGATGACCTGGAAGCCGAAGTGGCGGAAGGACTCCATGGCGGCGGTGATGAACTTGCCGGCGCCCTTCGAGAAGGCCTCGTCGATGATGATCGGCGCATAGCGCGGGACGTCGATCCCTGTGCCGGCCAGCTGGTAGCGCAGCGCGGCCGCGAGGCAGAACGTCGTCAGACGCTCGTTCTGGCCGCCCGAGAGCGGGCCGCCGGACTCGTGCGCGTGCACGACCTTTCCCTCGGCGTCGACCTCCTCGGCGTGGAAGTGCACGTGGCGGCGCACGTCCAGGATCGCCCGGGACACCTGGTCGTCCTTGGTGCGGGCGTTCGAGATCAGCTCCATGAGGTGGCGCAGGGAGACGAAGCGCTCCTCGGCCCGGTCGCGGTCGCGGGTGATGTCGTTCTCGATGGTGCCGGCGACGGCGTCCTCGAGGGCCTTCTTGAACTCGTCGAGGGCCGCGAGGTGCACGGGCCGCATGGACAGCTGCAGGTAGCGCCCGGAGTGGAACTCCACCTGGGAGAGCAGGGCGTTGATGCGCTGGAGGCGCTTCTTGATCTCGGCGGGCTCGCGGGCGATCGCGGTGGCCAGGGCCTGGACGTCGCCGAGGGTGTTGCCGGTGAAGAACTCGAAGAAGCGGTCCTCGACCTCGGGGAGCTTCTCCTCCTCGATGCGCTGCAGGATCGCGAGATGGTCGCCGGCGGCGTCCAGGGAGACGTCGGTGTCGCCGGCCTCGGCGGGCCAGCGTCGGGAGAACTCGCGCATCGCGGTGCGCATGTCCTCCTCGGCGCGGGAGGTGCGCTTGGTGAGGTCCACGAGCTCGGCGTCCAGCGTCGCCGAGGCGTCCTTGGTGACCTGGTCGATCGTCGAGAGCACGATCGTGGGCGCGATCGCGTGGAAGCGCTCGGAGAGCTCCTCCTCGACCTCGGGGGTCAGGCTCCGCTCGCTCAGGCGCTCCTTCGCCTTCGCGAGGCGCTCGGCGGCGCGCTCGGCCTGCTCGCCGAGCTTGCCGGCGCCGCGGGCCACGTCCAGCAGCTCCTCGTCGGCGTCGGTGATGGACTGCTCGACGTCGTCGATCTGGCGGGCGAGGTCCGCGAGGGCCTCGGAGCCGGACTCGGCGGCGCGGACCATGTCCCGCAGGTTCGCGATGCGGCGGGCGACGGACGCGGCGTCGATGTCGTCCCATTCCACGGCGGCGAGCGCCTGCAGCGCGAACAGCCGCTCGCGGCGGCGCTCCGCCTCGGCCTCGACGTCCTTGCGTCGGGCCTGGGCCTCGAACAGGGCCTGCTCGGCGCGGGTGCGCTCGTCCTCGAAGACCGCGCGCTTGCCGCGGTTGTCGAAGCCCAGCACCCACTGGGAGCGGTCGTTGATCGCGCGGTCGGTGTTCTTCTCGTGCCGCGACGCGGAGTGCTTGATCTGGCCCGAGCGCAGCACGGCGCGGTTCAGCCGCGTGAACTCCTCGAGGTCCTCGGCGCACACGTAGTCCATGCGGGCGGCGATCTCCCCGGAGAGCCAGGTGTGGAACTCGCCGTCCTTGACGTCGAGCTTCGCCGCGAGCGTGGTCGGGTCGATGCGCCGCGAGGGCCGGGTGAGGTCCGTGTTCACGCGGTTGTAGGAGATGCGGCGGCGCAGGCGCGTGCGGTCGATGACGCCCGCGACCTCGCGGTAGACGCGCTCCGGCACGAGGATCGAGCGGGCGAGGCCGCGCAGCGCCTGCTCGGCGGCGGCGGTCCACTCCTGCTCGCCGTCCTTGACCTGCAGGAGCTCGGCCGCGAAGGGCAGATCGGTGGGGGCGACGCCGACCTCGCGGGCGATCATGTCGCGCACGGCGACGTCCTCGGAGTGCAGGTTCGACGCACGGGAGGTCAGCGAGTTCAGCTCGGCGACGGTCTGCTGGAGCGCCTGCTGGAGCTCGCGGACCTTCGCCTCGGCCTGCCAGCGGTTCTCGTCGGCGTTCTTCTCCTCGGTCTCGAGGGTCCGACGGAGATCGGCGACCTCGCGCTGGGTCGCCAGGAACAGGTCCTCGCTGACGGGGGTGCGCAGCTCGACCGTCGCGAGCTGGGCGGCGAACTCGGCGGCGCGCTCCTTGCGGCGCTCGCGCTCCACGTCCAGGCCCGCGATCTGCTGCTTCCAGTCGTCGATCTCGCCGCCGCCGGCGCGCCGGCGCTGCTCCTTGAGCTGCGCGAGGTCGGCGCGGGAATCGGCGAGGTCCTGCGTGAGGCGGCGCTGCTGGGCGCCGACGCGGTCGCGCTCGAGCTGCAGGCGCTCCTGCTCGTCCTGCAGGAGGCGCACCAGGTGCTGCGCGGCGTAGACGTCGATGTCGCTGCGGCGGTCCACGAGCTCCCCGCCGCGCTCGCGCATCTCCTTCCACGAGGTATGCGCGTCGCGCAGGCCGCGCAGCAGATCGCGCTGCTCACGGGCGGTGACCAGGGCGTCGTAGACCTCGGAGAGGTTGTGGAAGTTCGTGAGCGCCTGGTCCGCGAGCTCGAAGGTGCGGGGCTCGTCGAGCATGTAGTCGCGCAGCAGGGCGTTGACGTCGCCCAGCTCCTTCGCGCTCTGGATCTTGTGGAGGAGGCCCAGGGCCTTCTCGTCGGGGATGCCCAGCAGCTGGCAGAACTTCGCCCGGTACTCGCGGAACTGCCGGAACGTCTCGGTGCCGGGATGGGCCGCCTCGAGGGCGCGGCCCTCGATCTGGCTGGAGACGAACTGGCGCAGGTCGGTCGCGTCCAGCGCCTTGCGGGAGATGACGTACAGGCTCTTCACGTCGGAGTCCGAGGTGTGCCCGGCCTGCAGGAGCAGCAGGCGGGAGAGTTGCACTGTGCCGCCCTGCCCGTCGGAGAAGCGCAGCGAGAGCACCGTGAGGGTGGTCTTCTCGCGCAGCACCTCCTGGTTGAACTCGCCGGTGGCGGCGTCGTAGTGCATCGCCCAGGCGCCGCGCACGTAGCTGGCGACGGTGCGGCGGTACTTCGAGCGCGCCGGGCCCGCGTCGGACGCGGCGGCGTTGAAGTGCAGCGTGCGCGGCGGGGTGAGCAGGGCGCTGATCGCGTCCAGCAGCGTGGACTTGCCGGTGCCGGGACCGCCGGTCAGGAAGTAGCCGCGCGGAGAGATCTCCAGGTCATGGGTGCCGTGGAAGGTCCCCCAGTTCGAGACCTGCACGTGCACGAGGCGCCACTGCCCGGGATGCGGGTGCTCGGGGTCCGTCTGCGCGGCGTCGGCGCGGTCGCCGGTGTCCTCGGCGAGGCCGGGCAGGTCGAGGGTCGTTGCGTCGGATTCCACCCCAGAAGGGTACCGGGGCGGGCGGGGT
>NZ_JAKRMO010000076.1:0-16886 GCF_022346485.1 Brachybacterium sp. ACRRE
CGATCAAGGCGCCTCAGGAGCATCCGGCAGCCGCCACCGCAGCCTCGACCTCGACCTCGACCTCGACCTCGAGCGGCACGGTGCGCCACGTGAAGCCCGACGGCGGGGTCGTCCCGCTCGGGCCCGCCGCCTCGGCCCCGTCGATGCCCTCGCCCGCGCAGTCCGCGTCCGCGCCGGACCAGGGCTACGGCTACCCGGCTCCGGCCCCGACCGCGAACTTCGAGGAGCCCGTGCAGGCCGGCGCCGCCTACGCCGGGCCCGCCGAGTACGACGAGCAGGACGGCCACGACGACGGCGGCGACGAGGACTCGGGCCGCAGCCGCGCCACCTGGTGGGCGTGCGGCGGCTGTCTGCTGCTCGCCCTGATCGTCGCCCTGGTCGCGATCTTCGGCCTGCGCTCCTTCTTCTCCGGCGGGGACGACGAGTCCGCGCAGCAGACCAGCGCGAGCTCGTCGGCCTCGAAGGAGCCCTCGGAGAAGCCCAGCGAGTCGAAGACCGAGAAGTCGACCGAGCCCGAGGACAAGTCCCCGGCGCCCGACGGCGCGAAGGACCTCAGCCGCGTGGTCTCCCCCACCGGCAACATCACCTGCAGCCTGGACGACGACTCGGTGGGCTGCTCGCTGGACGACCGTTCCTTCGGCGGCGACAGCGAGGACTGCTCCTCGGGCCCGTTCTCGATCGGCATCGCCGACGGGAAGGCGGACCTGAAGTGCGGCACGACCTTCGGCGGGGACTCCCCGACGACCCTCGCCTACGACGAGAGCGCCACCCAGGGCGACACCGCCTGCCGGAGCGAGTCGGACGGCATGACCTGCTGGAACGTGAAGACGGGCCACGGATTCACCGTCGCGAAGTCGGCTTACGAGACCTTCTGACCCGCGATCCGCATCCAGGTGTCCACGACGGTGTCGGGGTTCAGAGAGATCGATCCGATGCCGGCGCTCCGCAGGTGCTCGGCGAGCTCGGGATGGTCGCTCGGGGCCTGACCGCAGATCCCGACGTACTTCCCGCGCTCACGGCACGCGCCGATCGCGAGGTCGATGAGCTGCAGCACCGCGGGGTCGCGCTCGTCGAAGGAGTCCGCGACGAGCGCTGAATCGCGGTCGATGCCCAGAGTCAGCTGGGTGAGGTCGTTCGAGCCGATCGAGAAGCCGTCCACGTGCTCGAGGAACGCCGGGGCGTTGAGCGCGTTGGCGGGGATCTCGCACATCATCACGACCTGGAGCCCGTCCTTGCCGCGCTCGAGGCCGTGGGAGGCCAGTGCCTCGACGACGCCCCGGGCCTCGTCGGGGGTGCGCACGAACGGGATCATGATCCGCAGGTTCTCCAGTCCCATGTCCTCGCGCACCCGGCGCAGCGCCTCGCACTCGAGGGCGAAGGCCTCGGCGAACTGCTCGGAGAGGTAGCGGGAGGCCCCGCGGAACCCGATCATCGGGTTCTCCTCGTCGGGCTCGAAGACCTCGCCGCCCACGAGTCCGGCGTACTCGTTGGACTTGAAGTCGCTCAGCCGCACGATCACCGGCCGCGGTGCGAAGGCGGCGGCGATGGTCGCGACGCCCTCGGCGAGGCGCCGTACGAAGAACTCCCGCGGGGAGGCGTCGGCGCTGGTCGCACGCTCGATCTGCTCCTGCACACCGGTGCTCTGGTGCTCGGGGTCCAGGAGGGCGAGCGGGTGGATGCCGATCTGGCGGTTGATGACGAACTCCATCCGCGCGAGGCCCACGCCGGCGCTGGGCAGAGCGGCCACGGAGAGCGCGAGATCGGGGTTGGCGAGGTTCAGCATGAGGTCGACGTCGATCTCGGGCAGGTCCCCCACCTCGATCGTCTCGACGTCCGTCTCCAGCAGCCCCTCGAGCACGAGTCCGGTCTCGCCGTCGGCGCAGGAGACGGTGACCTCCCGGCCGTCCTCCAGCAGGCGCGTCGCGTCGCTCGTGCCGACCACGGCGGGGATGCCGAGCTCGCGGGCGATGATCGCGGCGTGGCAGGTGCGGCCGCCGCGGTCGGTGACGATCGCGGCCGCGCGCTTCATGATCGGCTCCCAGTCGGGGTCGGTCATCGAGGCCACGAGCACGTCGCCGGGGCGGAAGTCGTGCATCTGGCTGGGATCCTCGAGGCGGCGCACGGCGCCCTTGCCGATCCTCTGGCCGATCGCGCGGCCCTCGACGAGCACGGGCGCCTCGCCCACCCGGCGGTGGCGCTCGATGGTGCCGGCGGCGCGGCGCGAGACCACGGTCTCGGGGCGGGCCTGGAGGATGTGCAGGGTGCCGTCGGCGCCGTCCTTGCCCCACTCGATATCCATCGGGCGCCCGTAGTGCTCCTCGATGACCAGGGCGATCCGGGCGAGCTCGGCGACCTCCCGGTCGCTGAGCGAGAAGCGCCCGCGCTCCTCGGGCTCGGTGGGCTCGAAGGCCGTGGTGCGGCCGACGCGCGCATCGTCCGTGAACACCATCTTCCGGTCCTTGCCGCCCAGGTGGCGGCGCAGGATCGCGGGACGCCCCGCGCGCAGGCCGGGCTTGTGGACGGTGAACTCGTCGGGGTCGACGGCGCCCTGGACCACGCCCTCCCCGAGGCCGTGGGCGCTCGTGATGAACACGGCGTCCTCGAAGCCGGACTCGGTGTCCAGGGTGAACATGACACCGGCGGAGGCGAGGTCGGAGCGCACCATGCGCTGGATGCCCACGGAGATCGCGACCTCGTCGTGGAGGAAGCCGTGGTGGACGCGGTAGGCGATCGCGCGGTCGGTGAACAGCGAGGCGAAGACCTTGCGCACCGCATCGAGCACGGCGTCGATCCCGCGCACGTTGAGGTAGGTGTCCTGCTGCCCGGCGAAGGAGGCGTCGGGCAGGTCCTCGGCGGTCGCGCTCGAGCGGACCGCGAAGGAGGCGGCGTCCGCCCCCGCGGGCCCGTCCTGCTCGAGGCGCGCGAAGGCCGTGCGCACGGCGTCCTCGAGCTCGGGCGCGAGCGGCGCGTTCTCGACGCGCTCGCGGATGCGGGCGCCGACGCGGGCGAGGGCGGTGGTGTCCTCGACGTCGAGCTGCGCCAGCTGCGCGCTGATCTCGTCGGTGAGACCGGTCGCGGCCATGTGCAGACGGAAGGCGTCGGCCGTCGTCGCGATGCCGCCGGGCACCCGCACGTCCAGGTCCGCGAGCGCGCCGAGCATCTCGCCGAGCGAGGCGTTCTTGCCGCCCACGCGGGCGAGGTCGTCCAGGCCCACCGACTCGAGCGGGAGCACCAGGTCTCCCGGGGCGTCGCTCGCGAGGGCGGGAGCGGTGGCGGTGGCGGGGCGCGTCGTCAGCTGCGTCATCATCGTGCCTTTCGTGGGGCGGACCGGGAGGATCTCCCGATCGGGCCGACGGGGCATCCGTCGGCCGTGGAACCACTCTGAGGTCCCCGTCGAGCGCAGAACACCGGAGATTCGATCGAAGATCCACGATTCTTCACGTATGCTCAAAACATGAGAGTCGACGACGACCGCACGCGGGTGATGGGCGCCCGGATCCGGCACTTCCGCTCCCGGGCGGGCCTCACGCTCGCGGATCTCGCCGCGCAGCTGGGCACCACCGCGAGCACCCTGTCCCTCGTCGAGAACGGCAAGCGCGCGGTGCGCGCGCCGGAGATGCCAGGGATCGCCGCGGCCCTCGGCGTCGACGTCGTCGACCTGCTCTCCGAGGAGCCGCCCGACGCGCGCTCCGCCCTCGAGCTCGAGCTCGCCCGTCTGCAGTCCGGCCCGCAGTTCGGCGCGCTCGGCGTGCCGGCGGTGAGGATCTCGCGCACGCTCCCCCATGACGCCCTCGCGGCGCTCGTGCGGACCCTGCAGGAGCTGGATCGCAAGGCCCTCGAGGCGACGGCGACGCCCGAGGAGGCGCGCCGCGCGAACACCGAGCTGCGGCGCTGGATGCGGGAGCAGGACAATCATCTCCCGGCGATCGAGGCGGCGGCCGAGGAGATCGTCGCCGTCGCGGGTCACGAGGTCGGGGCGCTCACGCACCGCGAGGTCGCGCTGATGGCCGACCACCTGGGCTTCCGCCTGCTGCACGTGGACGATCTGCCGCGCTCCACCCGCACCATCACCGACCTCGAGCAGGGGCGCATCTACCTGCCGCCGTCCTCGATCCCCGGCGGCAACGGCCTGCGCTCGATGGCGCTGCAGGCCATGGCGCACCGCGTGCTCGACCACACCCCGCCCTCCTCCTACGAGGAGTTCCTGCGCCAACGGCTGGAGATCGCCTACTTCGCGGCCTGCTGCCTGATGCCCGAGCGGCAGGCGACGGACTTCCTCACCGACGCCAAGCAGCGGCGCGACCTCGCCGTCGAGGACTTCCGCGACGCCTTCGGCGTCACCCACGAGCAGGCCGCCCTGCGGATGACGAACCTGCTGACCGCCCACCACGGCGTGCGGGTCCACTTCCTGCGGGTCGGGGCCGACGGCGAGATCCACAAGGCCTACGAGAACGACGACCTGCCGATCCCCACCGACGTCACCGGCGCGGTCGAGGGACAGATCGTGTGCCGCAAGTGGGTCGCGCGCCGCGCGGGGCACCGCGGCAACCGCACCACCGAGAACCACCAGTACACCGACACCGTCGGCGGCACGTTCTGGTCGTCCACCCAGACCGGCTCCGGCCCCCACGGCGCCTTCTCGATCACCTTCGGCGTGGGCTTCGACGACGCCAAGTGGTTCCGCGGGCGCGCGACGCGCCAGCGCCAGGTCTCCACCTGCCCCGACGAGTCGTGCTGCACCCGGCCCCCGGCCGGGCTCGCGGATCGCTGGGCCGAGGCCGCCTGGCCGAGCGCGCGCATGCACACGCAGGTGCTCGCCGCCCTGCCCTCGGGCCGCTTCCCCGGCGTCGACGACACGGAGGTCTTCGAGTTCCTCGAGCGCCACGCCGCGATGGACTGAGGCGCCGTCCCCCGCCGCGCCCCTCCGTTTTTCCCGCGGCGCAAGAAGACCCGATCTTCATGCCCCGAGTGACCTCCATCGGCCCTGGTCGCGGGCGAGTCTTGAGGGACCACGCCCGCTCGTCCCGAGGAGGACATCCGTGCTTCACGCCCCCGCCGACCCCGAGGATCGCCTGTCCCTCGCGGAGTCGATGATCCCGATCATCGGCTCCCTGCATCGCAGCCGCCACGTGGTGGTGACGATCCACGGGCGGCGGCTCGTGGACCTCTCCGCCCGCCAGATCCTCAAGGCCCACCGCTTCGCCCGCCACATCGACGGCCGCGAGCTCGATCCCGCGCAGACCTTCCCCCTGCTCCAGATGCTCGCCGCGACGGCTCCCCCGCCCTGCGCGGTCGACCTCGCCTCCCTCCTCAGCCTCGCCCGCGAGCAGGTCGACGGCGCGGACGACGACGACGCAGACAACGCGGACGTCACCGGATCGCGGCCGGTCCTCGAGGACCTCCTGCGCGAGGAGATCGCACAGGTCGGCCCGGGCGAGGTGCCCCCGCAGCGGGACGTCGTCCTCTACGGCTTCGGGCGCATCGGCCGCCTGCTGGCCCGCATCCTGCTCGCGCGCTCCGCGGGGGCGGGCGGGCTGCGCCTGCGCGCGGTCGTGGTGCGGCCCGGCGCCCCCGGCGACCTCCAGAAGCGCGCGAGCCTGCTGCGCCGCGACAGCGTGCACGGCCCCTTCGACGGCACCATCGTGGTCGACGAGGAGCGGCGGATGCTGATCGCGAACGAGGTCGAGATCCAGGTGATCGAGTCGGATGCCCCGGACCGGGTCGACTACCGCGCCCACGGGATCGACGAGGCGATCGTCGTGGACACCACCGGGCGCTGGCGTGACCGCGAGGGGCTCGCCCAGCACCTGCGCTCCCCCGGTGCGGAGCGCGTGCTGCTCACCGCCCCGGGGAAGGGCGACGTGCCCAACATCGTGCACGGCGTGAACGAGGAGCAGATCGGGGATCACCGCATCCTCGCCGCGGCCTCCTGCACCACGAACGCGGTCGCCCCGGTGCTGAAGGCGCTCCACGAGCGCTGCGGCGTCGAGAAGGGGCACGTGGAGACCGTGCACTCCTTCACCAACGACCAGAACCTCACCGACAACTTCCACCGCGCCGACCGGCGCGGCAGGGCGGCGACGCTCAACATGGTCATCGCCGAGACCGGGGCCGCCCGCGCCGTCGGCGCCGCCTACCCGGCGCTCGAGGGCCGGCTCACCGGCAGCGCGATCCGGGTCCCCGTCCCGAACGTGTCGCTGGCCGTGCTGAACCTGCGCCTCGGCGAGGGCGCCGCGGGCATGGGGCGCGAGGAGCTCAACGCCTTCCTGCGCGAGACCTCGCTCGCCTCGCCGCTGCGCCGGCAGGTGGACTTCATCGAGTCCCCCGAGTTCGCCTCGAGCGACGCGCTCGGCTCCCGCAAGGCGGGGATCGTCGACGGCCTCGCGACCATCGCCGACGGCTCGGGCGACGCCGTGCTCTACGTCTGGTACGACAACGAGCACGGCTACTGCCGCCAGGTGGTGCGGGTGCTCGAGTCGATGGGCGGCGTGCGCCTCCTGAGCATCCCCCGGGGTGCCGTCGACCGCGCCCGGGACCGCGTGCGCGAGGCACGCCGGCCCGCGGAGCAGGTCGCGGGCATCTGAGACGACGGCGGCGGGCCCGCGCAGGCGGGCCCGCCGTCGCGGCGCGGTAGGGACTCAGTGGGGACGGAGAACGGGGCCTCAGCCCCCGGTGCCGCTCGCCTCCTTCTGCCGGGCGGTCTGCTCGGGCGTGCCGTCCTCGGCGCGCGCCGGGTCCTTCCAGAAGTCGGCGCCGCGGATGCCGAGCGCCTCCGGGTCGAAGACGGGGTCGAGCCCCTCGCGGCGCTGCCTGTCGTAGTCCCTGCACACCTTGTGCACGACGGGGAACAGCAGGATCAGGCACAGCAGGTTGACCCAGGCGATGAGCCCGAGGCCGATGTCACCGGCCGCCCACACCAGGTCGGCGTTGACCACGGAGCCGGTGAAGACGATCGCGAGCGTGCCCAGGCGCAGCACGAGCGTCCAGCCCGGGCCGCGCCGACCGTCCAGCAGGAACAGCAGGTTCGAGTTCGCGACGTAGAAGTACAGCAGCAGGCACGTGAAGCCGAACAGCAGCACGGCGACGGCCACGAAGCCCGCGCCCCAGCCCGGAGCCAGGGTGTCGATGGACTCCTGCACCCAGTTCGGCCCGGCGTCGATGCCGGGCAGGTTCTCGATGACGAAGCCGCCGCGGTGGTCGGAGACGTTGAACTTCCCCGAGACCACCATCATCAGGCCCGTGGCCATGCAGATCAGCAGCACGTCGATGTAGATGCTGAAGGTCTGCACGAGCCCCTGCTTCCCGGGGTGCGTGGTGCGCGCCGCCGCGGCGGCGAAGGTCGCCTCGCCCAGCCCGTTCGCCGAGGCGAAGACCGCCCGCCGCACGCCCCAGGCGATCGCGGCGCCGGTGACCCCGGCGAGCATCGGCTGCAGGCCCAGGCCGGAGCGGACGATGAGCATGACCGCCTCCGGGACCCGGGAGATGTTCGCGACGATCACGGCGATCGCGAGCACCAGGTACCCGACGGCGAGCAGGGGCACCAGGGTCTGGGTGACCCGCACGATGCGCGTGGTGCCGCCGAAGATCACCACGGCGATCATGCCCGTGACGAGCACCGCGGGGATCCAGCCCGGGAGGCCGAAGGCGAGATGCGCGCTCGCGGCGATCGAGCTGACCTGGAACCCGGGGAAGACGAAGCCGTAGCCGATGAGCCCGAGCACCGCGACCAGGCCGCCCACGAACGGGATCCGCAGGCCGTGCTTGATGTAGTACGGCATGCCGCCGATGTCCTCGCCGGCCTTGCGGCGGTCCTCGTCCTCGACGCGGCGCTTGAAGGTCTGCGAGAGAGCGGCCTCGGCGTAGCCGACGGTGCAGGCGAGCAGTCCGGTGATCGCCATCCACAGGAGGGCTCCGGGGCCTCCGCCCGCGATGGCCGTGGCCACGCCGGCGATGCTGCCCACGCCCACGCGGCTCGCGAGGGCGAGCACGAGGGCCTGGAACGAGGACAGCCCTCCTTCGGCGCGGGGCTGGTCGCGCAGCTGACGGATCATGTCGGGGATCCGCCGGAACTGCACGGCCTTGGTGGAGATCGTGAAGAGCAGGCCGAGTCCGATGACGAGGTACGCCATCGGTCCCCAGATGCCGTCCGCGATCGCGGTGAGCATCGTCGTGAGCTGGGTCGTGTCCATCTCAGCCGCGCCCCTCCCTGAGCTCCGCGAGCGCCTGCCGGATCGGGGCCAGGGCGGCCTCGTCCAGCGGGGCGACCGGGCGCCGGGGCGCGCCGACCTCGAGGCCCGTGAGGGAGAGCCCCGCCTTGACGGCGGGGATGAAGGGCACGGCGAACAGGGAGGCGATCACCGGGTACAGGCGGGACCAGAGCTCCCGGGCGCCCTCGAGGTCCCCGCCCTTGATGCGACGGGTGACGGCGACGATCTCCTCGGGCACGACGTTCGCCGCGCCGGCCATGACGCCGGCGGCGCCCTCGACCAGGGCGCTGTAGAGGTAGACGTCCCAGCCGATGAAGGTGTCGATGACGTCGCCGTGCAGGCGGATGAGCTCGAGCGCCTGCTCCCAGTTCGCGCTCGAGTCCTTGATGAAGCGGATGTTCTCGTTCTGCTCGGCGAGGGAGCGGACCGTCGCGGGATCGAGGTTGACGCCGGTGGCCGCGGGGATGTTGTAGAGCATCACCGGGAGGTCCACCGCGCCGGCGACCTCGGTGATGTACTGGACGGTCTCCTCGAGGCTGAGGGGCTCGTAGAAGGGCGTGACCAGCATGAGCACGTCGGCTCCCGAGCGCTCGGCGGCGCGCGAGAGCGAGATCGCCTCGGCGGTGCTGGTCGCACCGGTCTGGGCGATCACCGGGACGCGCCCGGCGGTCTGGTCGATGATCGTGTCGACGAGGCGCAGGCGCTCGTCGCGCCCGAGCGCGCCGACCTCGCCGGTCGACCCGGCGGCGACGACGCCGTCGACTCCCGCGTCGATCGAGCGGTCGACGACACGTCGCAGGGTCGCCTCGTCGATCGCCCCCTCGGCGTCGAACGGGGTGGCCAGGGCGGTGAGGACTCCGTGGAGGTCCAGGGTCATGGTCGGTCTCCTTCTCAGGCTGCGGTGGGGGTGAGGGTCGGTGCGTCGGCGGCAGGGCCCGACAGGCTCCGCCGCACGGGGGTGGCCAGGACGCTCGCGGCGTTCTGGGCCGCCGAGAAGCCGGTGGTCACGGCGCTCTCGGTGTACAGGGTCCCGAGGTAGTCGCCGGCCAGGAAGACCCGGTCGGTCCCTCGGGTGAGGACGCTCTGCAGCGCGGCGCGTCCGGGGAAGCTGAACGGGGAGGCGACCGCCCAGCGGTCGGTCTCGGCCTCGACCACCGAGTCCGCGAACCCGTGCCCGAGGATCTGGTCGAGGTCGCGCAGGTGGCGGCGCTGGACCTCCTCGTCGTCGAGGTCGAGCAGCGCGCGGCCGAGCCCCGCCGGGGAGAAGGTCATGAGGCTGCCGCCGGGGCGGCGCTCGGACTCGGTGCCGCGCACGATGCTCGCCTGGTTCAGGGCGATCGCGAAGGACCGCTTGGGGGCCGCGATCGCGTAGATGTCGTCCCAGGGGCGCGAGGACGTCTCGTCGGTGAGGAACGCCGTGCTCACGTGGGGTCCGTACTGGATGCGCGAGAGGGCGTCCCGCAGGTCCTGCGGAAGGTCCACGCCGATGCGGTGGGTGACGTCGGCGGTGGTGGCGACGACGGCGGTGCGCGCCTCCTCCTCGTGCTCGACGCCGTCCTGGCTGTACCGCACGAGCACGGAGCCGGGCCGGTGCACGATCTCGTGGACGATCGCGCCCAGCTGCAGGTCCTCGCCGAGCGACGCGGCGAGGGTCCGGGTGAGCGTCGACGGGCCGCCGACGATCCCGCGGTTCAGGCCCTGGCCGAAGCCGAGCACGAGGCTGAAGTAGCCGATGCCCGCGCCGGCGGAGATCTGGTCCATGTTCCCGGCGGAGCGGGTGACGGTGGTGCTGAACAGGGCCGCGGCGTCCTCCGGCAGGTCCCCCACGAAGTCCTGGAAGCTGCGGCCGCCCTCGAAGTCGTAGATCCGCTGCTGGCGCATGGCCCCGGACTCGCCGGGCCGGGTGCGCACGACATCCATGTAGCGGGCCACGCCCCCGAGCACCTTGGCGCCCGCGCGGAAGGTCGCGATCCGATCGGCCATCGGCATCGGGATGCGCAGCGGGTAGGTCGCGATGTGGCCCTTGCGCAGGAACGTCCCGTTCATGGCCATGCCCTGCAGCGAGCCGGGGATCTCGACCGCGGTCACGCCGACCTCCCGCAGCAGCTCGTCGGTCGACGAGTCGGGGCCGGCGAACACGTGCCCTCCCCAGTTCAGCCAGTACGCACCGCGCCGCTCGGAGCGGATCCGGCCGCCCACGCGGTCGGAGGCCTCGAGGACGAGGGTGTCGAAGTGCCGCAGTCTCCAGGCCGCGGAGAGGCCGGCGAGGCCGGCGCCGATGACGATGGCGTCCTTCATGGACGTGCTCCTTCTGAATGGGCCCGGCCTGCGTCGGTCGGGCGGACCTGCCTGTGCGTCGTCGCGGGGCGGTGCACGTCCCTGTGCGATCGGGGATCCGGCGTCCGCGCCGCGATCCGTGGAGCGACTGTAATCTGTGATCACAAATCAACGCAAGGGGGCTCAGCGGATCCACCGCGTAATCTGGACCGGTGGCCCTCTCCAAGCGCATCGAACCGACCCTGCTGACCGACCAGGTCTACGCCTCGCTGCACGACGCGATCCTCAGCGGGGACATGCCCACGGGGACCCGGCTGCGGATCCGCGACATCGCCCAGGAGGTCGGCACCAGCGTGATGCCGGTGCGCGAGGCGATCCGCCGCCTCGAGGAGGCCGGGCTCGCCGAGCGCTCCCCCCACAAGGGCGCGGTGGTGCGCACACTGAGCCTCGAGGAGCTCGTGCACGTGTACGAGACCCGTCGGATCCTCGAAGCGGCCGCGGCCCGCGAAGGGGCCGCGCGCATCGACGAGGCGGGCCTCGAGGAGATGCGCACCCAGCTGGAGCTGCTGCGGAGCGCGGTCGACGAAGGTCGCCTGCTCGACGCCCTGGACATCGACGAGGCGCTGCTCGCCGCGCTCTACGGCGCGTCCGGGAATCCCTTCCTCGTGAAGGTCGTCCGCGGGCTCTGGCAGGACTGCCGCCCCTACAAGGTGATGGGTGCGCGGGGCTCCGTGGACACGGGCACCGCCTCGACGCTCTGGCGTTTCCCGCAGCAGCTCGTCGAGGCCGCCGCCGCGCACGACGGCGAGGCCGCCGCGACCCTCACGGGCGATTCGCTCACCAGCGCCACCCAGCGCATCGAGGCGCAGCTCGAGGCGCAGCGCTCCGAGCAGAACCGCTGAGCCGACCTGCCCTGACCTGACCTGAGCCGGGACGGCGCGACCCGACCGTGCCAGGGCGTCGCCTTGCGTCCATCCTTGTGTGATGTGTGATCACAAGATACGGTCCCCGTGTCCGACCACCGCAACGACGCGTCAGGAGAACATCGCGCGATGACCACTTCGACCACCACCGAACGAGCCGCCGACCAGCGGGTGCAGGTGCGCCGCGGGCCAGGGGGACCCCTCGTCGCCGAGACGGAGATGCCGCCGCTGGGCCACTTCGTGGACGGAGCCTTCGACACCGCGGGACCCGCCTCCGCGCCGCTGGTCGACCCCTCCGACGAGCGCCAGGTGGCCCTCCTCCCCCAGGCAGACACGACCGTGCTGGACCGTGCCGTGGACGCCGCCGCGGCGGCCTTCACCACGTGGGGCGCGACCACTCCCCGGGAGCGGGCCGAGCTGCTGCTGGCGATCGCCGATCGCATCGACGCCGAGGCCGACCTGCTGGGCCGGCTCGAGGCGCTGGACACCGGCAAGCCGCCGTCGGTCACCGCGGACGACGTGTCCTCGGCGGCCGACGTCTTCCGCTTCTCCGCCGGTGCGGCGCGCTCCCTCACCGGCCTCGGCACCGCCGACTACGTCGCCGATCACACCTCCCTGGTGCTCCGGGAGCCGGTGGGCGTGGTCGGGGTGATCGTGCCCTGGAACTATCCGCTGCTGATGGCCGCGTGGAAGATCGCGCCCATCCTGGCCGTCGGCGACACGGCCGTCGTCAAGCCCGCGGAGCTCACCCCGCTCTCCCTGCTCAAGCGCGCCGAGCTGACCGCGGACATCGTGCCCGCCGGAGTCCTCAACATCGTGCTGGGGCGGGGGCGCGAGGTCGGCGCCGCGATGTCGTCCCATCCGGGCGTCGACCTGATCGCCCTGACCGGGAGCGTCGGCAGCGGCCGCGCGGTCGCGAGCGCCGCCGCCGAGTCCCTCAAGCGCGTGCACCTCGAGCTCGGCGGCAAGGCGCCCGTGCTCGTCTTCGAGGACGCAGATCTCGAGGCGACGGCCGAGGGACTGCGCAGCGCGTCCTTCTGGAACTCCGGCCAGGAGTGCGGGGCCGCGACGCGCGTGCTGGTGCACGAGGACGTGGCGGAGCGCTTCGTCGAGCATCTCGTGGAGCAGGTCCGGCAGATCCCCGTGGGCACGCCCGACGCCGGGGAGGACATCGAGGTGGGCCCCCTCATCTCAAGGACCCACCGGGAGCGGGTGCTGGCCTTCATCGACCGCGCGCAGCAGGACGGGGCCCGCGTCGCCGTCGGCGGATCCGCCCTCCCGGGCCCCGGCTTCTTCGTGGAGCCGACGGTCCTGGTCGACGTGCAGGAGGGCACCGAGGCCGCCCGCGAGGAGGTCTTCGGGCCCGTGATCACGGTGGAGACCTTCGCCGACGAGGACGAGGCGGTGCGCCGCGCCAACGACGTCGTCTACGGCCTCGCCGCCTCGGTGTGGACGCGCGACGCCGCCCGCTCGCTCGACGTGCCGCGCCGTCTGGACTTCGGGACCGTCTGGGTCAACAGTCACCTGGTGCTCGCGAGCGAGCTCCCCTGGGGCGGCTTCAAGGGCTCCGGGTACGGCCGGGACCTCTCGATCCATGCGCTCGAGGACTTCTCCCGCACCAAGCACGTGCAGATCAACCACGGGCGCTGAGCGCGGCCCCGCACCAGGACAGCCCCTCACCCCTGGCCACCGCGCGCGGTGCCCGTTCGGGCGAGGGGCTGTTTCGCTGAGCTGGAGACGAGATTCGAACTCGCAACCGCCTGTTTACAAGACAGGTGCGCTACCGTTGCGCCACTCCAGCGGGTGCGCGGACGACTGCGGTCCGGCACCCCGAAAGGGTACCGGACCGCAGGCGTCGGGCGCGATCGGGGAGGTCCGAGGGCGGTCAGCCCTTGGCCGCGTCCTCGACCGTCTTGAGGAACACGCCCTCCTGACTCCACTGGGTGGAGTCGAGGACCGTGTCGTCGATCTTCACGAAGGGCGTCCCCTTGCCGTTGTTCTCCTCGAGGCTCTTCGATGCCGCCGGCTCGACCACGTTCCGCACCCACGGCTTGTACGTGCCCTTGTCGATGCAGCTGGAGACGGAGTCGCTCGCACCGGCCTTCTTCGCGTACTCGGCGAGCTGGTCGTCGCTCAGGCCGGCGCTGCCCTCGGCGGGCTGGTTGTCGAACAGCGCGGTCTGGAAGTCCATGAAGTTGTCGGGGTCGTCGTTGTAGACGCAGGCCGCGGCGTTCGCGGCGCGCGTCGAGTAGTCACCCGTGCTCGAGTTCCCGTCGAGGAAGCGCCGGGTGTAGAGGTGCACCGTCGCCTCCTTCTTGTCGACGATGGTGCGCAGATCCTTGCCGTTGATCTCCTCGAAGTTGCCGCAGACCGGGCACATGAAGTCCACGTGGAGCTCGACGACGGGCTTGCCCGAGTCCTCGGGCGCGCCGAGCGAGTAGTACGGCTGCCCCTCCGGGATCCCCTGGGGCGTCGCGACGGGCCCCTCGGGGCGGGTCGCGTTCCAGACCAGATAGCCGACGCCGCCGGCGATGAGGAGCACGACCACGACGACCGCGGCGATCACGGCGGTGCGGACGTTGCGCTGACGCTTGAGCTCCGCCTGGCGCTGCTGGCGGATCGCCTCGCGCTGGGCCTCGCGGCGATCCTGGGCGTTCGATGCGGCCATGATCCTCCTCGGATCCTTCTCGCCGCCGCACGGGCGACGGGGTGTCGGTCGGGTGCACCGGGTCTCGTCCCGGACGCGCCGCGCAGTCTACCGACGGGTCCTGACCGTGCCTGGAGGGTCGTGGCGGCGATCACCGTGACCCCGTCGGCCGGCCGCTGCGCTCAGCGCCAGAAGGCGATCCGGTCCAGCGTCGGCAGGTTGTAGAAGGGCAGGTAGTCGATGGAGCCTCCGCGGGCGACGGCCACGGAGACGATCGCGCCGAGCAGGAGCACGAGCAGCACGCCCACGACCAGGCTCCACACGGTGTCCGGCGTCGCGGCCTCGACGACGCGGTGGGCGCCGTCGCGCGTGGTGCGCGCACCGATCCCGACCCAGACCAGCAGCACCGTGATCGCCATGGCGACGGCGAAGGCGACGGCGTCGGGCGGCTGGACCCCACGCAGGAGCACGAACCCCGCGTCGACGGCCATGCCGACGAGGAGTCCCAGGATCAGCGGGAGCACTGCCTGCAGAGCGGTGACGACGATGCCGAGGACGAAGCGGAAGGGCGCGGCGAATCCGGCGGCGGTCCGCGCCGCTCCGTTCGCCGATCCCCGGGAGCGCCGGGAGAGGACCGTGCGGTGCGACTGCTCCCAGGTGCGGGCGAGCGCACCGAACAGCAGCAGGAGCGCGAGGGAGACGTAGGGCGCGATCGCGGCGAGGGCCACGAGGATCAGGTTCCCGACCCACACGATGATGCGGCGCCGCGGGGGCGGCGGCTGCTGCCACGCGCCGTACGGGTCGGCGAGGGCGTCGCCGGGCTGCTGCTGCATCTGCTGCGGGGGGAACTGCTGGGCCTGCTGCGAGTGCTGCGGCTGCTGAGCGGCCGGTTCCCAGGGCTGCATCGCGGGCTGCTGCTGCACCTGCTGCTGCGGAACGGGACGCGGCGGCGAATCGGCCACGGGCGCCATGCGCTCCGTCGGCGGCTCACGGCGCACAGGCCCGCGGACGCTCTCGTACCCTGCATCGCTTCCGGCCGGGATGGCCTCGGTGGGCTGGGCCGAGTCGTGGCCCGTCGGCTCTTCCTCGGGCACGACGGGGAATGCACGGGTCGGGTTCTGGACGACGGGGATGACCTCGGTCGCGGGGTCCGCTCCGGCCGGGGTCGATGCCGCGGAGAGAGCCTCGGTGCGGTCCGGGTCGCCGGCCGATGAGGAGCCGGCGGGCCCGGCGGCGAAGGCCTCGGTGGCATCGGGGTCCGACGGGGAGGCTGCGGACAGCATCTCGGTCGCGGGCTCTCCCGCTGCGTCGGCCCGTTCGTCGGACGGTTCTCCGGATGCGCCCTCGACGTCGTCCTCCGCGCCGTGCGCCGAGGTGCCCGCGGCCACAGCACCTGTCGCTCCCCCGGCAGTGATCGCCTCGGTGGCACCGGCGTCCTCGTAGCGGTCGAGGTCGAGGGCGTCGAGGCGTTCGCGCAGCTCGCGGGGGCTGGGGCGGTCGGCGGGGTCGGAGCGGAGGGCGTCGCGGAACCACTGGGCGAGCTCGACGGGGACGCCGTCGACGTCGATGTCGCCGCGCTCGGCGCGCAGGAGCACGAGGTCGGCGCGTCCGCTGCCATAGGGCTCGCGGCCGGTGGCGGCGAAGGCGAGCATCGCGGCGAGGGCCCACCAGTCGCCGGATTCGCCCGTGCGGTTGCTGCGCATGACCTCAGGGTCGAGGTACGCGGCGGTGCCCATGACAAGGCCCGTCGAGGTGAGCCGGGATTCCTCGGCGGCGACGGCGATGCCGAAGTCGATGATGACCGGGTCGAGGCCGTAGCCGTCCGGGTCGTAGCCGAGGAGGTCCTCGGTGCGGGCGCCGCGCAGCAGCACGTTGGAGGGCTTGAGATCGCGGTGGACGACGCCGGCGGCGTGGATGTCGTCGAGGGATTCGGACAGGACGATGCCCAGCTCGCGGACGAGCTCGGGGTGCAGGCCGCCGTTGGTCCGCACGGCGTCCTCGAGGGTGGGGCCGGGGACGAACTCGGTGACGACGAACGCGTCGGGCGACTCGAGCTCGGCGTCGAGGATGCGCACGATGTTGTCGTTGTGGACCAGGCGCTGGGCGCTGACCTCGCGGGCGAGGCGCTCGCGGGCGCGCGGGTCATCGGCGATGTCGTGGCGCAGGAGCTTGATGGCGACCTCGTTGCCGTCAGCATCGTGCGCGCGGTAGACGATGCCCATGCCACCTGCGCCGATGCGTTCGTGCACCTGGTACCCGGAGTCCTCCTCCAGAGTCACCAGGCGAGGGTCGCGCCGCGCGTAAGGGGCGGTGTGCTGCTCGTCCGACATGGTCGCCATGCTAGTCATGCGGACCTGCCAGCCCGCCGACCTCGTCAGAAGGGCGGGTCGCAGGTCGCTCTCGTGGTCGGGGCCGACGGTCGGGGCAGGTCTGCGTCGACCGGGAGCTCGGGTGCGTGTGCGGTGGTGGTGAGGTGTTGGTGCCAAGCGGTCTCGAGCTCGCGGACGATCAGCGGGGTCATCAGATCGCCCTGGTCTTCCACGGTCAGTTCGACCGCGTCCCCGAGGGACCAGTGCGTGCGACCCAACGTGCGGGGCACAGGGATACCCGGGTCCACGGGACTCGACATACTCCCGCCATGTTTCACCGACCCATCATTCCCGCGATCTGTTCCGCCACTCGATGATTTCCCGTCGTCGCGGAGTCTGACGGGGTCGATATCGCGGGCGGTTTTCACCTGATGATGCGACCAGCACAACACATGAAGATTCTCGATCTCCGTCACCCCACCTTCCCCGGGATGATCATGATCGAATTCCTCAATATGATCCA
>NZ_JAKRMO010000077.1:0-16823 GCF_022346485.1 Brachybacterium sp. ACRRE
CCCCTCGCCCGGCACCCCCGTCGATCCGCGAGGCGACCCCAGCCGACGTCGAGGGCATCGTCCGCGTCGTCAACCTCGCCTATCGCACGCAGGGCGGCTGGACCACCGAGGAGCACCTCGTGGGCGGCGCCCGCACCGACGCCGCGGACGTGCGCGCAGCGATCGCGGACGACACCCACCTGCTGCTGGTCGCCGAGCGCGAGGGCGCGATCGTCGGCTGCTGCTACACCGACCGGCAGGGCGACAGCGCCGAACTCGGACTGTTCGCGGTCGACCCGACGCTGCAGGCCGGCGGCGTGGGCGGTGCGCTCATGGAGGCCCAGGCGCGTCGCCGGGCCGACGAGGGCCTTGCCTCCCTGCACCTGCAGGTCCTCGAGTCCCGTCCGGAGCTGCAGGCCTGGTACGCCCGGCACGGCTTCGTCGAGACCGGCGAGGTGGTGCCCTTCGCGGGCGACGCGGCGAACCTCAAGGTGCCGGGTCTGGGCATGGCGGTCATGGTGCGCGCGCTCGCCTAGGCTTGAGCCATGAGCAACGAGGCCTTCGCGCCCTCCCCCGACCGCTACGAGCACACCGACTACCGCAGGGTCGGCGACTCCGGCCTGCGCCTGCCGCCGATCTCGCTGGGCTTCTGGCAGAACTTCGGCGAGGACCGCGACCCCGGCACGCTGAGCGCGATCGTGCGCCGCGCGTTCGACATGGGCATCACCCACTTCGACCTGGCCAACAACTACGGCCCGCCTCCCGGCAGCGCCGAGTCCCACCTGGGCCGGATCCTCGCCCGCGACTTCGGCCGCCACCGCGACGAGCTCATCATCTCCACCAAGGCCGGCTACCTCATGTGGGACGGCCCCTACGGCGACGGCGGCTCGCGCAAGTACCTGCTGAGCTCGCTCGACCAGTCCCTGGATCGCCTGGGCCTGGAGTACGTCGACATCTTCTACCACCACCGCGAGGACCCCGAGACCCCGCTCGAGGAGACCATGGGCGCCCTCGCCCACGCCGTCCACACGGGCAAGGCGCTGTACGCCGGTATCTCGAACTACTCGCCCGAGCACACCCGCGAGGCCGCCCGCATCCTCGAGGGCCACGGGGTGCCGCTGCTCATCCACCAGCCCTCGTACTCGATGTTCAACCGCCATGTCGAGGACGGCCTGCTGGAGACCTCCTCGGATCTGGGCATCGGTCTCGCGGTGTTCTCGCCGCTGCAGCAGGGGCTGCTGACCAGCAAGTACCTCAAGGGCGTGCCGCAGGGATCGCGCGCCGCGGGCGCCTCGCCGTTCCTCTCCGCCACCCAGACCGAGGACGAGACCTACCAGGAGCGCGTGCGGGGGCTCGCGAAGATCGCCGAGTCCCGCGGGCAGAGCCTCGCGCAGATGGCCCTCGCCTGGGTGCTGCGCCACCGGGAGGTCGCGACCGCGCTGGTGGGCGCCTCGTCCACCACGCAGCTCGAGCAGAACGTCGAGGCCGCCCGCGGCGTCGAGTTCACCGACTCCGAGCTCGCCGCGATCGACGAGTTCGCGGTCGACGGCACCGGGCGGAAGTGAGCACTGAGTGAGCACGCGGCGGTGAGCAGGTCGGGCGCCCTCACCCTCCCCCAGCTGGAGGCGGTGCTCGCGGTCGCCGACGAGGGTTCGTTCACCGTCGCCGCGCAGCTCCTGGGCATCTCGCAGCCCTCCCTGTCCCGGCGCATCCACAGCCTCGAGGAGACGCTCGGGCTGCGCCTGTTCCTGCCCGTCGGCCGGCAGATGCAGCTGACAGACGCGGGCCGACGGGTCGCGAACACGGCCCGCCGCACCCTCCAGGATCTCGAGGACCTCCGACACCAGGAGGCGGGGGCCGACGGGGCCCTGAGCGGCACGCTGCGCGCCGCCGGCCTCCCCTCGCTGGTCGCGACGCGCCTCCCGCGGCACCTGGGCGCGTTCCACCGTGCGCACCGGGACGTGCGGATCGAGGTGTTCGCGCAGGAGGATCGCGAGCTGCTGGTCGAGTCGGTGCGCACCGGACGGGCCGACGTCGCGCTCACATCCGCCGGTCACGTCCCGCCGGACCTGGAGGCTCTCGAGCTGAGGCCCCAGACCTTCCTCGCCGTGGTCCCGCGCGCGCCGGGCGCGCCGGGTGCGCCCGGCACGCTGAGCGCGCACGACCTCGCGGAGCGGACTCTCGTGACCCTGCCTGAGGGGACGTCGATCCGCGAGGTCACCGAGTCCGTGTTCCGCGGCCTGGGCGTCACCCCGCCGCGCGTGATCACCACGACCCAGCGGGACGCCCTCGTGACCCTCGCGATCGCCTCCGACGGCCTGACCATCGTCCCGGAGGACCTCGCCGAGAGCTCCACGACGACGGACGCCCGACGCCTGCACCTGCCCTCCGACGTGCAGCGTCCCGTGGTGGCCCTCCACCGCCGGGAGCATCTGCGCACGCCCGCGCTCTCCGCCTTCCTCGAGACGCTCGCCGCCGACGTGTGAGGCAGCGACGTCGAGGCATCGTCCGTCCTCGCATCAACACTCCGGCCGCCCACCTGGATCCATACCTTGAGTGCATGACTTCCACGCTGACCGCTATTGGACGCTATCGATGCGGGGTGCTTGGGTGACCGTCGGCGAGTGCCCGACGATCGAGGAGTCCCATGCCCGCACCAGATGCAGACCGCAGCCCGCGCCCCGGCCCGTCCCGCGGAACGACGCGCACGCTGCACCGCGGGCCGGCGCACCTCTCCCCCGCCGGGACGCGCGTGCTCGTGCGCAGACGGCGGCGCCGCACGATCGCGGCCCTCGCCGGACTCGCCGCGCTCTCCCTGGTGGCCCTGGTCCTCGTGCCCGCGCAGACCCTGCGCAGCGGGCTCACCGTCGCCCCTCTGCACGCCGGACCGACCGCGCAGGACTCGGCGAGCGACGACGGATCGGTGAACATCCTGGTGCTCGGCTCGGACTCGCGCGTGGGCGAGGCGGACGAGAAGGACTCCACGGCGCGCAGCGACTCGATCCTGCTGGCGCACCTCGACGCCGACGACTCCTCGGTGCATGCGGTCCAGATCCCCCGCGACACCCTCATGGACCGCCCCGCCTGCGCGGACACCGGGGAGGGGTCCTTCGCGGGCGGCCGCGGCATGATCAACTCCGTGCTGAACTTCGGTCCCGCCTGCTCGGTCGCGGCTGTCGAGTCCTTGACGGGCGTGCACGTGGACCACTTCGTGGAGGTGGACTTCGCGGGATTCGCCGCGATCGTCGACGCCCTGGACGGACTCCCCGTGTGCCTGCCCGAGGCGCTGCACGACTCGGCCGCCGATCTCGACCTGCCGGCGGGCCGCCAGACGCTCGACGGCCGTCAGGCGCTCGCCCTCGCCCGTACACGGCACGCCGTCGGCGACGGCAGCGACATCGCCCGTCTCGATCACCAGCAGCAGGTCATGAAGGCGATCATGCAGCGCGCGGAGAGCAGGAACCTGCTCACGCGGCCCGACCGCCTGTACCCGTTCCTGCAGGCGACCTCCTCCGCCCTCACGGTCGACGACCAGCTGGGCTCGGTCCCCGGGATGACCTCGCTGGCCTCGCGTTTCGCACGCGTCCCCTCGGACAGCATCACCGTCGAGACCATGCCATGGTCCCCCGCCCCGTCGGACCCCAATCGGGTGGTCCCCTCCTCGAAGGCCGCCGCGGTCTTCGCGTCGCTGTCCGACGAGGGCTCGAGCGCGCACGCCACCGGGGAGGGGACGAAAGGGACGACGTCAGAATCCCCGTCGTCCGGCACCTCGTCGTCGAGCTCTCCGTCGTCGAGCAGCCCCTCGTCGGGCGCCTCGCCGAGCGACTCTTCGAGCACGTCGGCCTCGGCCTCAACCTCGACCTCGGCCTCGACCTCCGGAAGCATCCAGTGCGAGTGAACCCCGCTCGCGTGCCGTCCGCTCCGGCAGCCCCGCCACCCGGCCGTGACCCGTCGGGCCTGTGGCTGAGGCCACCGCGACGGGGGTTCTCAGCGACAGCGGTGGGATGATCGGAAAATGCGCATTTCCCCCGTCCGCTGGCTCATCGCGGGGGTCTCGCTCGCCCTTTTCCTGCTGGTCTTCTACCTCTCGGGCTGGGTGGGGCCCACGGAGTCGCTCGACATCCGCATGCTCACCTCGCTGCGGACGGACGGCAATCCGGCACTGCTGTGGATCGTCTCCGTGCCGTGGCTGATCCTGTGCAGCATCGTCGTGATCGCGATCGGCATCCGTCGCGGCCGCGCCATGGACGGCCTGCGCGCCTTCGCCCTGCTGGCCCTGTGCAACGTGCTCGGGCAGCTGCTGAAGAAGGTCGTGCTGCACCGCGACTCGATCGTGCTCATGGTGGACAACACCTACCCCAGCGGCCACATGATCGCCTTCGCCTCGGTCGCACTCGCCCTGCGGATCGTGCTGCCGCGGCGCATGCGCAGGGCGTTCACCGTGATCGCCGCGATCGTGCTGTGCCTGGTCGCCTTCGAGCTCGTCTACTACGGATGGCACCGCCCCAGCGACGTGATCGGCTCGCTGCTGCTGGTCACCGCCGTCGGCGTGCTCGGCGGCGGGTCGCGCGGGAGCGAGGACGACGATCGCCCCGAGCCGGTCCTCCCGCCCGGCGCCTGAGCGGCGCGGGCCCGGCGCCGGAGCCCCGCGGGCGACGACCGACGGCCGAGCCGCCGAGCCGCCGAGCCGCCGAGCCGCCGAGCCGCCGAGGTCAGAAGATTGCGTAGACGGCGAGGACGAAGGCGAAGCCGACCACGGACTCGATGCCCTGCTGGACGGTCCAGGTCCTCAGCGTGGTCTTCACGTCCATGCCCATGAGTCGGCCGACGAGCCAGAACCCGGAGTCGTTCACGTGCCCGGCGAAGACGGAGCCCGCGGCGGCCGCGAGGGTGATCGCAGCGGTGTCGATCGCGCCGTACCCACCGGCCATCACGGCCGGGGAGAGCAGGCCCGCGGTGGTCACGAGCGCGACCGTCGCCGACCCCTGGGCCAGCCGCAGGGCGAGGGCGATGACGTACGCGGCGATGATGACGGGCATGCCCCAGGAGTCGAGCGTCGAGGCGAGGGCGTCGCCGATGCCGGAGGCGCGCAGCACGCCGCCGAACATGCCGCCGGCGCCGGTGATGAGGATGACCGAGGCGACCTGGCCCAGCGTGGAGTCGACGAGCTTCTCGAGCGCAGAGCCGTCCTGGCCGCGGAACTTCCCGAGCACGAGCATGGCCACCAGCACGGTGATCAGCAGGGCGACGGGCGACTCGCCGACCAGGCGCAGGGCCTGCACCCAGGCGGCGTCGGCGTCGACGACCTTCGCGGTGCCCAGCGCGTCCAGACCCGTGTTGAGCAGGATCAGCACGAGCGGGAGCGCCACGACGGCGAGCACGGTGGAGGCCCGCGGCGGAACGGCCGGCTGGTCGTCGTCGGTGCCGAAGAGGTCGGGCACGAGCAGCGGCGTGCGCGCGTTGACGAACTTCGCCCACAGGTAGCCGGAGACGTACCAGACGGGGAAGGCGAGGACCAGGCCGACGAGCAGCACAACGCCCAGGTTCGCGCCGAAGAAGTCGCTCGCGGCGACGGGGCCGGGGTGCGGCGGCACGAACACGTGCATCACCGAGAACGCCGCGGCGGAGCTCAGCCCGTACAGCAGCAGGTTCTTCCCGCCGAGGCGCCGGGCGACCGCGAAGATGATCGGCAGCATGACCACGAGGCCCGCGTCGAAGAAGATCGGGAAGCCCAGGACCAGGGAGGTCAGGCCCAGGGCGAAGGCGGCGCGCTTCTCGCCGAAGACGGAGACCATCTTCTCGGCGATCACCTTGGCACCGCCGCTGGACTCGATGAGCCGACCCAGCACGGCGCCGAAGCCGATCAGCAGGGCGACGGATCCGAGCGTCGAGCCGAAGCCGTCGACGAGGGTCTCGATGATCGCGCCGGAGGGGATGCCCGTGGCCAGGGCCGTCAGCAGCGAGACGATGACCAGCACGAGGAAGGCATGCAGTCTCACCTTGATGACCAGGAACAGGATGAGCGCGACGGCGACCGCGGCGATGCCGAGGAGCGGTCCGGCACCCAGGGTCTGGGTCCAGTTGTCCATGGGGATTCTCCGTTGAATGCGAGTGGGAAGCAGGGTGGAAGCGGGGTGAGCGGGCGGGCGGCGATGGGACGCGCGGCACTATGCGGTGCGCGCGGCTCAATGCGAAGCGCGCCCCTGGCAACCGGCGGCGTCCATCGGACACCCGACTTCAAAGGTACTACTTTTCGCGCGTTAAGGTAGCACTATTGCGCGAGGCGCTGGGGCGCCCGGATCGTCGGCCGATCCCCGTCTCCCCCTCCGCCCGCCGCACCGTGCGGAGCCCACGCAGCCCTCGATGATGAAGGAAACGCCATGACCTCGACGGACATGCATGCCGGAGTGCTCGACGACCTGGGTCGGCGCATCGCCGACGGCCGGCTCCCCGAGGGGTCGGTGCTCACGCTGTCGGGCATCGAGAAGGACTGCGAGGCCTCGCGGACCGTGGCCCGGGAGGCCGTGCGCGTGCTCGAGACCCTGGGGATGGTCGCCTCACGCCGGCGCGTGGGCATCACGGTGCAGCCGCGCAGCAGCTGGGACGCGTTCTCCCCGCGCCTGATCGACTGGAACCTCGCCGGCCCCTTCCGCCAGCGCCAGCTCGAGGCGCTCGCCGAGCTGCGCGTGGCCGCCGAGCCCATGGCCGCGCACCTCGCCGCACGCCGTGCCGACTCCCGTCAGTGCGCCGAGCTGCGGCGACTGGCCGATCGGCTCGTGGACCTGGGAGGGCGGGGCCTGGGCGATTCCGACGACTACCTCGAGGCCGACGTCGCCTTCCACGACCTGCTGCTCGCCGCCTCGGGCAACCCGCAGCTCACGGCGCTCGCCCGCCCGGTGCGCGCGGTGCTCGAGGGCCGCAACCGCCTGGGCCTCACTCCCCCGCTGCCCGTCGAGGGCACGCTCGAAGAGCACATGCGCGTCGCGCTCGCGGTCGCCGACGGCGACGCCGAGGCCGCCGAGCGCTGCTCCCGCTCGCACATGCGCACCGTGTGGGGCGAGGTGAGCCGGACGGACGGCTGAGCGCCGCGACGCTCTCACCTGCAGGTGCTTGCTGGAAAGAGCGTGTGCGAGATCCCACCGACCCCTCCAGGCGCACGGACCGCGATGCCATCATCGGGGCGTGCTCACCACGGAACAGGACTCGCAGACCCTGACCGCGGACCTCACGCGCGGCATGACCCGAGCGCGCCCTCTCGACGGGGACCGTCGACAGATGGCCCTCCGCCTCCTGGTGGCGGCGATCGCGACCGGGATGTTCTTCGTCCTCTACCGGCTCTCCGGGTGGTACCGGCCCGCCGTGCAGCTGGACCTCGGCATCCTGCGGATGCTGGAGACGCACGGGAACCCCGCCCTGCTGAGCGCCGTCTCCGTGCCCTCGCTGATGCTGAGCAGCGCGGTCGTGCTCCTGATCGGCGCGACGCGGGGCCGGGCGATGCTGGGCGTGCGCGCCTTCATGATCCTGGCCGCCTGCAACGTGCTGGGACAGGTGCTGAAGGGCTTCGTGCTGGGGCGCGATGCGATCGCGACGGACCAGGGCAACTCCTTCCCCAGCGGGCACATGATCGCCTTCGGGTCGGTGGCCCTGGCCCTGTGGATCGTGCTCCCCCGCGCGGTGCGCGGCGCCTTCGCGGTCGTCGCCTTCCTCGTGCTCGCCGCGGCAGCCTTCGAGCTCGTCCACTACGGATGGCACCGCCCCAGCGACGTGCTCGGGTCGCTCCTCCTCGTCACCGCCGTCGGAGCGGCCGTCGGAGCGGCCGGCGGTGCCGCGAGCGGGAGCCGCGAGCGCGGCCGGACCCCGTCGCTCAGAGCACGGAGGCGAGGAATCCCTGCAGACGATCCGACTGCGGGTGGTCGATGACCTGCTCGGGGGTGCCCTGCTCGAGGATCTGCCCGTCGGCCATGAAGACGACCTGATCGGCGACCTCGCGGGCGAAGCCCATCTCGTGGGTCACCACGACCATGGTCATGCCGCCCTCGGCGAGCTCCTTGAGCACGGTGAGGACCTCGGCCACGAGCTCGGGGTCCAGGGCCGACGTCGGCTCGTCGAAGAGCATGAGCTCGGGCTCCATCGCGAGCGCGCGGGCGATCGCCACCCGCTGCTGCTGGCCGCCGGAGAGCTCGGAGGGGTAGTGCTCGGCGCGATCGGCCAGGCCCACGCGCTCGAGGAGCGCGAGCGCGTCCTTCTCGGCCTGCGCCTTGGGACGGCCCAGCACGTGCACGGGCGCCTCCATGACGTTCTGCAGCGCCGTCATGTGCGGGAACAGGTCGAAGCGCTGGAAGACCATGCCGATGCGGGCCCGCTGGCGCGCGATCTGCTGGGGCGAGAGCTTCTGCCAGCGGCCGTCGGGCAGCGGCTCCTCGGCGTACCCCTGGGTGACGCCGGCGATGCGCACGCGGCCCGCCGTGGGCTCCTCGAGCTGGTTGATGCAGCGCAGAAGCGTGGACTTGCCCGAGCCCGAGGGGCCGATGAGCACGGCCACCTCGCCCTCGGCCACGCGCAGGTCGCAGTCCTTGAGCACGTGCAGGTCGCCGAAGGCCTTGTGCACGCCTTCGAGCGCGATGAGGGCAGGGCCCTCGGCGGGGGCGGCGGGGTCCGACGGGGCGGCGTCCGAGGGGACGACAGGCGCCGACTGGACGTCCGGCGCGTCGGCCCGATGGGTGTTCCGGGGGTCCTGGCTCATCACAGCTCCACCTCCGGGAGGGAGTTCTTGGGGGTCGTCGAGGCGCTGTTCACGGCCCGCTGGCGGGCGCGCCGCCCGCGCTTCGCCGGGCCGGCGCCGCCGGGGCGGTCGTCGAAGCCGCGGCCGAAGTAGCGCTCGAGGTAGTACTGGCCCACCATCAGCACGCTCGTGATCGCGAGATACCAGATCGCGGCGACGACGAGCAGCGGGATCGGCGCGTACAGCTTGTTCGCGATCGCGTTGGTCGCGAAGGTGAGGTCCAGGGTGAAGGGCACGGCGAGCACGAGCGAGGTCGTCTTGAGCATGCCGATGGTCTCGTTGCCGAGCGGCGGCACGATCACGCGCATGGCCTGCGGGATGATGATGCGCCGCAGGATCTGCCCGTTGCCCATGCCCAGCGCCTTCGACGCCTCGCTCTGGCCCTTGTCCACGGAGTTCAGGCCCGAGCGGATGATCTCGGCGAGATAGGCGCCCTCGTTGAGACCGAGGCCCACGACGGCCGCCCAGAAGGCCGGGAAGTAGTCGCGGGTGGAGAAGGAGAACCACTCCGGGCCGAAGGGGATGCCCAGCGCGATCTTGGGGACGATCACCGTGAACAGGCCCCAGAACACCAGCTGGGTGTACACCGGGGTGCCGCGGAAGACGAAGATGTATGCCCACGAGACGCCGCGCAGCACCGGGTTCTCGCTGCGGCGCATGATCGCCGCGGTCAGCGCGATCACCGTGCCCAGCACCATCGAGAGCACAGTGATCAGCAGCGTCCAGCCCACGCCCTGGACGACCTTCACGTCCAGGATGTACGTCGCGACCGTGCCCCAGTCGAAGACGGGGTTGGTGACCAGGAAGTTCGCGAGCGCGAGCACCAGAAGCACCACGATGACGGCGCTGATCCAGGTGCCCGGACGCGGGCTGCGCTTCGCGCGGATGCGACCCGGGATCGGGTCGGCGCCGTGGCCGGAGGGCTGCGGGGCACCAGGGGCCGGTTGCGGGGAACCGGCGGCGGGAGCCGGGCCGACGGGCCCGTCGGCGGGCGTGGGCGAGGGCTGTGTCGTGCTCACTGCGGGTCCACTTCCGAGGTCTTGATCATGCCTGCGGCGTTGCCCCAGGCATCGAGGATGTCGTGCATGGCGCCGGTGTCGATGAGGTGCTGGACCGCCCCGCGGATCGCCTCCGCGAGCTCGGGCTGGTCCTTGGCGACGACGATCCCGTACAGGGCCGCGTCCTCGATGTCGCCCACCTGCTCGAGGGTCCCGCGGGACTTCTCGATCGCGTAGGCGACCACAGGGGAGTCGCCGATGAGGACGTCGGCCTTGCCGCCGGCGGCGGCGGTCGCGGCGTCGGCGTTGCCCACGTAGGGCTGGTCGATGACGCCCTGGCCGCCGTCCTTCCGGCAGGCGGCGTCACGCTCGGCGACGACGTCGTCCATGTAGGTGCCGACCTGATGGGCGACGCGGGCGCCGCACAGGTCCGGCGGGTCGATGTCGTAGGGGTTGCCCTTCTTCACCGCGTAGGACATGCCGGCGGAGAAGTAGGAGACCATCGAGACCTGCTTCAGGCGGTCCGGATCGATGGTGAAGCTCGAGATCCCGACGTCGTACTTCGAGCCGATCGAGGGGATGATCTGCGCGAACACCGCGGACTCGGTGCGCGTGCCCAGTCCCAGCACCTTGCCGATGCCGCTGAGGATGTCCATGTCGATGCCCACGGCCCCGCCGTCCGAGCCGACGAACTCGCCGGGCGCGTAGTTCAGGGCCGCGCCGTTGACGAGGGTGCCGCGGTCGCGGACGTCCTTCGGGACGAGGTCCGCGAGGTCGTTCTGCTTCGTGATGCCCGAGAGGTCGATCGTCGGGATCGCGTCGGTCTCGGCGTCCAGGCGCTCGGAGGCGTGGGTGCAGCCGCCGAGGGCGGGCACGGTGATCGCGGCGCCGAGGGCGAGGGGCAGCGCGCGCAGCAGGGTGCGTCTGCGGGGCCGGGATGACGGGAACACGAATGGAAGTTTATGCAGAGGTATGCATGACGACAAATCCGTGGGGTGTGGGGCACACGGGGACCGCGCACCGCGCGGCCCCCGCCGATCGCTCACATCCCCGGCATGCCTCCCCCGCCACCGGTGGGCACGGGCTCGCCCTGCTCCTCCTCGGCGTCGGGATCGGCCATCGCGCCCTCGAACTGCGAGCGGTACAGCCGTGCGTAGGCGCCGTTCGCCTCGAGCAGCTCGTCGTGGGTGCCCTGCTCGACGATGTCGCCGGCCTCCATCACCAGGATCAGGTCCGCGTCGCGGATCGTGGAGAGCCGGTGGGCGATCACGAACGAGGTGCGGCCCGAGCGCAGTCGGTTCATCGCGTTCTGCACGAGCAGCTCGGTCCGGGTGTCCACGCTCGAGGTGGCCTCGTCCAGGATCAGCAGGCTGGGCCGGGCGAGGAACGCGCGGGCGATGGTCAGCAGCTGCTTCTCCCCCGCGCTGACGTTCGAGGCGTCGGAGTCCAGGACGGTCTCGTACCCCTCGGGCAGATGGCACACGAAGTCGTCGACGTGGGTCGCCTTCGCGGCCTCGATGACCTCCTCGTCGCTCGCGTCCAGGCGCCCGTAGCGGATGTTCTCCATGATCGTGCCGTTGAACAGCCAGGTGTCCTGGAGGACCATGCCGGTGCGCTCGCGCAGCTGGGTGCGGGTGAGGTCGCGGATGTCGATGCCGTCGATCGTGATGCGGCCGCCGTCGATCTCGTAGAAGCGCATCACGAGGTTCACGAGCGTGGTCTTGCCCGCGCCCGTCGGCCCCACGATCGCGACCGTGTGCCCGGGCTCGGCGACCAGGGAGAGGTCGCGGATGAGTTCGCGCTCGGGCGTGTACGAGAAGCGCACGTGGTCGAACTCGACCCGGCCCTCGCGGATACGCGAGGCGGCGTCCAGCGACGTCGGGTCCGGGTTGCCGGCCTCGTCACGGGCCGAGTCGGGCGTCTGCTCCTCGGCGTCCAGCAGCTCGAAGACGCGCTCGGCGCTGGCCACGCCGGACTGCAGCATCGTGGCCATCGAGGCGACCTGGCTGAGCGGCTGCGTGAACTGGCGCGAGTACTGGATGAACGCCTGCACGCTGCCCAGCGACATGTCGCCGCCGATCACCTTGAGGCCGCCCACGATCGCGATCGCGACGTAGGTGAGGTTCCCGGCGAACATCATCAGCGGGCCGATGAGGGAGGAGACGAACTGGGCGCCGAAGGACGCCTTGTACATCTCGCCGTTGCGGGCCTCGAAGCTGCGGGACGCCTCCTGCCGGCGGCCGAAGACGTTCACGAGCTCGTGGCCGCTGAAGGCCTCCTCGACCTCGGCGTTGACCTTGCCGGTCGCGTCCCACTGCTGCTGGAACAGCTTCTGGGAGCGCTTGCCCACGATGGCCGTGATCACCGCGGCCAGCGGGATCACGCACAGGGCGATCAGGGTCAGCTGCCACGACAGCGTCAGCATCATGACGATCACGCCGAGCACCGTCAGCAGCGCGTTGACCAGTCCGGTCAGCGTGTTGATGAGGGTGTTCTGGATGTTGTCGATGTCGTTGGTGACGCGCGAGAGGATCTCGCCGCGGCGCTGGCGGTCGAAGTAGGACAGCGGCAGCCTGTGCAGCTTCTCCTCGACCTCGCGGCGCAGGCGGTACACCATCCGGAAGATGATGCGGTTCAGCATCACGCCCTGCAGCCACTGGAACAGGCTCGCGACCACGTAGATCCCGACCACGAACCACAGCACCTGGTGCAGGGCCGCGAAGTCGATGCCCTGGCCGGGTGTGAGGTCCATGCCTGCGAGCAGGTCGGCGTAGGTGTCGTTGCCCTGCGCGCGCAGGCCCTCGATGATCTGCGCCTTCGTCGCTCCCGCGGGCAGCTGCTTCGAGATCGCCCCGGAGAAGACGATGTCCGTCGCGCGGCCCAGGATCTTCGGGCCGACGACGGCCAGGCCCACGCCGATCACGCCGAGCGCGATCCCCAGGATCGCGTACATCTTCTCGGGGCCGATGGTGCGGATCAGCCGCAGCGCCGAGGGCCAGAAGTGCTTCGCGCTCTGACCCGGGCGCAGCCCGCGCTCGGCGCTCTTCTCGGCCTCGATCTCCGCGGCCTCGCCGGCCTCGTCGCCCGCGGGCTTCGTGGACGCGGAAGCGGGCGCGGTGCGCGCGGTGTCGGTCGGGGTGGCGTCGTCGGCAGACGTCGCGCCGTCGGCCGGGGTCGGCCTCTTCGTCGTGTCGTCGGCGTTCATGCGACCACCTCCTCGGCGCCCTGGGAGCGGACGATCTCCTGATAGGTCTCGTTGTTCTCGAGCAGCTCGGCATGGGTGCCGGAGCCGACGACCCTCCCGTGCTCGAGCACCAGGATCAGATCGGCCGAGGTGATGGTGGTGACGCGCTGGGCGACGATCACCTTGAGCGCGTCGCGGGTCTCCGGCGCGAGCGCCGCCCGCAGGCGGGCGTCCGTGGTGAGGTCCAGAGCGCTGAAGGAGTCGTCGAACAGGTAGATCTCCGGCCGGGCGACCAGCGCGCGGGCGATGCACAGGCGCTGGCGCTGACCGCCGGAGACGTTCGTGCCGCCCTGGGCGATCGGCGAGTCGAGCCCATCGGGCATGGCGGCGACGAAGTCGCGTCCCTGGGCGACGGTGAGCGCGTGCCAGAGCTCCTCGTCGGTCGCGTCGGGCCGGCCGAAGCGGAGGTTCGTCGCGACCGTCCCGGAGAAGAGGTAGGGACGCTGCGGCACCAGGCCGATGCGGTCCCAGAGCACCTGCGGGTCCAGCTCGCGCACGTCGACCCCGTCGACCCTCACGCTGCCGGAGGTCGCGTCCATCAGGCGCGGCACGAGGCTGAGCAGGGTGGTCTTGCCCGAGCCGGTGCCGCCGATGATCGCGACGGTCTGCCCCGCGCGGGCGGTGAAGTCGATGTCCGTGAGCACGTTGTTCTCGGCGCCCGGGTAGGTGAAGGAGACGTTCTCGAAGGCGAGATCGCCGCGGCCGTGCACCTCGGTGACGCCGCGCTCGGGCACCGTCACGGAGGTCTCGGTGGTCAGCACGGCGTCGATGCGCTCGGCGGAGACCATGGCGCGCGGGATCATCATCGTCATGAAGGTCGCCATCATCACCGCGATGAGGATCTGGATCAGATAGGCGATGAACGCGGTGATCGAGCCGACCTGCATGGTCCCCGACTCCACGCGGGGCGCCGCGAACCAGAGCACGAGCACGCTGGAGACCTGCAGCAGGAACATGATGATCGGGTTGATGAGGATCATCAGCAGGCCCACGCGGCGGTTGGTGTCCGTGAGGGCCTCGTTGGCGCCCTCGTAGCGCTCGCGCTCGAAGTCCTCGCGGGTGAAGGCGCGCAGCACACGGATGCCGGTGATCTGCTCGCGCAGCACCTTGTTGATCGCGTCGATCCGCTCCTGCATCACGCGGAACAGCGGTGCCGCGCGGGCGATGAGGAAGCCGACGGAGACCAGCATCAGCGGCACCATCACCGCGATCAGCCAGGCCAGCCCGGCCTCCTCGCGCAGCGCGAGGACGATGCCGCCGATGCCCGTGATCGGCGCCTGCACGAGGAACTGCATCGAGAAGAAGACGAGCATCTGGACCTGCTGCACGTCGTTCGTGGAACGGGTGATCAGCGAGGCGGCCCCGAACTCGTTCATCTCGTGCGCGGAGTAGGTGGCGACCTGGTCGAAGACGCGGCTGCGCAGGTCGCGGCCGATGCTCATGGCCGCGCGGGCGGCCGCGTAGTTCGCGACCACCACCGCGACGATGTTCGCGAAGGTCACCGCGAGCATCCAGGCGCCCAGGCGCCAGATCGTCGGGATGTCGCCCTGGGCGACGCCGTCATCGATGATGTCGGCGTTCAGCGTGGGCAGGTAGAGGTTGGCCAGCACTCCGAGCAGCTGGAAGATCACGACGATGATGATCAGGGTCCAGTACCGGCGGGCGGCCGCGAGCACGAGTCGCAGCAGAGTCACAGGGGTCCTTGGGCAGATGCGGTGCGGTCCGGGGGCGCGCGGACTGCGCGGTGAAGCCTACGTCGGCCCGTGCGCACGGTCCATGGGATTCGGGCGGAATCGGGCGGATTCCGCCGAGGGTGGAACGCCGAGGGATGACGTCGATCGGAGGGCGGAGCGCGCGCCGCCCGCGAGGGTCGAGTCTCCCCCGCGGCGCCCTCCGCGCACATCCGCCGATCGGCTGATCCTCGCGCGCCCGGACCGGATGCCCGCGCGTCCAGGCCGGACCTCTACGCTGGCCTGCGTGAGCAGACGGATGCAGCAGATCATCATCATCGTGGCGGCCATCGCCCTGGTGATCCCCTTCGGCGCGGTGGGCCTCGCGCAGGTCTTCGGTCGCAGCAACGGGACGACCGACGCCTCCTCCGCCACGGCGAGCGCGACGGCCCAGGACACGCGCCCCGCGGTCGACCCGTCGTCCCAGCCGAGCCCCTCCCCCACGTCCGGCCCGAAGGTGCCGACGTCGGCGATGACCGACCAGTCGGACGACGGCGCCACCTCGGTCGGCACCTATCTGCTCGAGTCGTACGCCTACATGATGGCCACGGGCGACACCGACGGCTGGATGAAGGTGGTCGACTCGAACTGCGAGGTCTGCACGTCGTTCCTCTCCAACGCCACCCAGCTCCATGAGCAGGACGGATACCAGGTGGGCGGCGAGTTCACCGTGAAGTCCGCGAGCTTCGACGGCGCGGGCGACCCGCCCACCAGCGGCACGCTCACCCTCGAGGTCACCCAGAAGGACGCCACGATCGTCGACGACCCGAACAAGCAGGCCCAGGACGTCGACGGGTTCAGCGGCGAGATGCAGATGAAGCTGAACTGGGACGGGAAGCAGTGGAAGGTCGGCGACATGTCGATCACCGGGGCCGACGGAGCCAGCGGGACGGGCGCGTCCGACGCAGGCGGCGCGGCGGGCTGAGGCCGCGGGGCCGGCTGAGACGGCGCGGCCAGCTGGGTCAGCGCGCCTGCGGGAACCCGGGGAGCTGGCGCGCCGCGTCCCCGCGGTCGCCGGTGAGCTCGCGGACGGGCTCGGCTGCCGTGGCTCTCGCCAGCTCGCGCTGACCGCTCGCGTCCGCGGCGCGCGCGATCTGCGCGGTGACCTGCTCGGGCGGGGTCGCCCCCGTGCCGGCGAACCAGACCCAGCGGCCGTCGATCGAGCGCGGCGGAGGGTCCTGCAGCGGCGCCAGCACCGCGCGGTGGCGGCGCGCCTGCTTCGGCGAGGGCCCCACGAAGTGGATGCCGCGGCGGGTCCAGGCGGACCGGCGCACGGTCGACTGCGGGAAGCCGCCGGTCCCGGTCTCGGCCGCATACCGCCGGGCGCCCGTCACGGGGGCCACGCTGCCCGGGATGATCTGGTCCGAGGGGATCACATACGGGCGCAGTCCCGGCGCGCAGCTGCCGACCACGATCCCCCGTTCGCACACCACCAGCCTCTCCCCGCTGATGAACAGCAGGATCAGGCCGAAGATGATCGCGAAGGCGAGGGCGGGCGCGACGGCGAGCACGACGCTCTCGCCGGGATTGATGAGGGTCAGGGCGGAGAAGACCAGCCAGACCAGCACGAACAGTCCGATCACGAGCGGACCGGGACGATCCGCGTGGACCGCGAGCACCTCACCGACCTCGTCACGGTGCCGACGTGCGGCGCGACGGGCGCTCATGCGTTCTCTGCCGCGAAGAGGAACAGGTCGGTGCGGTAGGGCATGCCGACCTCGCTGCCGGGGGTATGGCCGAGGTGCTCATGCAGGTACCAGTCGAGGTTCGCGAGCACCTTCTCGCGCCGCTCGGGCGGTGCGGTGATGACGTAGCTGCGGGTGCGGGCGAGGTCGATGAGCTCGTGCGTGGTGCGCGGGTCCTCCCAATGGCGCACGATCCGCTCGCGCAGCGTGAAGTGCGGGGTGATCGGCGGCGAGAAATCGTCGCGGTACACGTCCCCCGCGTGCATGATGCGCGAATAGCGGTGCACCCAGGGGATCTGCACGTCGAGCGAGTTCCACAGCAGGGCCAGCACGCCGCCCGGTCGCAGGATCCGAGCGATCTCGGCTCCCGCGGCCTCGGTGTCGAACCAGTGCCAGGCCTGCGCG
>NZ_JAKRMO010000078.1:0-16614 GCF_022346485.1 Brachybacterium sp. ACRRE
GGCCAACAGATGTTCTTCCGCGTGGGGCGGGGGTGGCGGAAGGGGGGTGACGACCGAGTGGGTCGTCGAAGCTTCCCGAAATGAAGCGATCCAATTGGGTGACGTGACGCCATGTGTGGGCCACAATGTGGAGGCAGTGCGTCCCTCGAAACTTGCGCGGATCCCCGATCTGAGTGAATTTCGCAGAATTGGAGTGAAGAAATAGTGGCTGACCAGAAGGTTTCGAACAGGGTTGTGTTCGCGAGAGTGGCCGTCTCCTCAAACTTGTCGGAAGAGTATGTAGAGGGACTGTTTGATTGGAGAGGTTGGCACCACTTCGCACGAGAAGACTGTGACTACATTCTTGCTATTCCCGTCTATAGTGCGAAATCCGCTGCGTTGAGTGTGGCGAGATCTGAGCTAGCGGACTTCAACCGCCAGGAACTCCCCTTGACCGTTGACGAGCTTCGCCTAGTGGAGCCCCTAACGGATCATCGCAGAATCGTTTCGATAAATAGAGCAAAGGGCGGGTGGGGAAACCTGTTTCCGAAGAAGTGGAGGCGCTCTGCTGAAATGAGCCTCCAGCCACTTAATTGGGAAATCGCTGTCCCAAGGAGTGTGAACCCGGCGCTCCTGAGACGACGTGCGGAAGAGCGGAAAGCCGCTCAGGAGCAATTGAAAACCGCTCACTTGCCCGGCGAAGAGTACGACCCGGTTACGATGTCAATATCAAGCCGCGCGGAGCCCGTGCGGACCGTCGAGAACCCTTGGGAGGAGCCAAAAAGGTACCTAGGGTTCATCCTTCTTGTGGTACTCGGAGCGCTCGTTTCGTTCGGAGGGAGTGTGCTTGCGTGGATGCCGACAGAATTGCCGTTCCGAATTGCGGGAGGTCTAATTTCAACGGTCATTGTTGCGATTTTTGCACGCTGGGCCAGTGGGGATCGCCTAAATCGAGGGTTGCGAATCGCTGGTGGGCTGGCCGCGTGGCTGATCGCGGCAGCGGTGGGTCTGCCATTCCGTATTTTCATTGAAGAGTTCGGTGACGAGCTTGTAGGCGCACTCAAGGTAATGGCAGGAACAGGCGCTTGCGTAGTGTTCTTGGCGGGCCTGGTTCACCTTGTTGCAATAAATCCGGAAGTTAAGAAGGTCTGGTCGCTCACGACTTTGACTGCGTTAGTTGCCTTGGTGGCCACAGGAGCTCAGTACTACGCTGCAGCCTGGATCGGTGCTTTCGGTGTTCCGTCGGACGATGTGGCTATTCCGGGCTGGTTTCGAATTTATGTCGCTGGATACTTTCTCGTTTGGTTGACAGGTGGACTTGTCTCTCTCGGGGGGACATTCGGGTGGGTTCGGTACTTCGGAGTGAGGGGTGGCGGGTTTTTTAGTGAGTCCGTATTGAAGGTTGCTGCAGGGTTCTTCGCGGTACTGTGGATCTTGCTGGCTTTGGCGGCTGCAATCGGTAGCTCTCAAGACTTGGTGGCTGACTGGGGAAAGGAGCTGTCAGGCGGCGAGACGCCGCCTGAAACCGCGGAATTCCTCTATGCTGCATGCAAGTACCCGGCTGATGGCTCGGGCGAAGGTGAGCGAATAGTTGTTCTGCAAGGAAAAGACGGTAACGCCTGGATCGTGGAATCCAAAGATAGCCAAGTTGTATCCAACAATCCCGAAAAAATTGACTTCGATAAATACGCTGTCCTCCGCTCCGGTGGACAGGATTCTATGTGCTAATCGGATCCGCGCGCGGATTGCGATTTGTTGACTTGCAGCGAAAATCGAAGGATAGGACGCTCCGTCTCCCACTAAAGCGCAGAGCGCATGCTTGGCGATTGGCATTGTCGGTCGCCGTCAGTGTCTACCAACGGAAGGGTACATAGCTTGAAAATTGGTGTGTCTCGAGTTCCACGTCAAGGACATCCGTTGCGAGGGCCCAATTGGGTGCGCTCGTCGGGATGGTCGGCAGTGGCCAGATCTGTACCCTAATGATTGTTCGGGGGTATTCTTAAAGTTTTGAAATGTTAAGTTGTGGGCAAGTGGTGTCGCAAGGTTTGCTGTCAACGTGGCAAACTGGGCTCGAGTTGCGACGTACTCGGATTGGTCAAGAGGTTGAAAGGGTCGGATGGTGGGCGCGTGCTACCTTTACGTGTCTACAGGCTGTGCACCAAAATCCCCGAGGCGTTCATCTCGTTAACGCTGGAGGGCGTTGTCGAGACTTTCTGGGCTGCAACAGGAACCGCACTTGCCTAGCTAGAGCAGCAACGTGCTCGCGCCCCGCCTACCCTGTCCCCATGCCCCCGCTGCTCTGCCTCGACTTCGGCACGTCCTCCGCGAAGGCGGCGCTGATCGACCTCGAGGGCCGCCGTCTCACCACCGCGAGCGAGCCATATCCCACCGCCTCGTTGCCCGACGGCGGCTCCGAGCAGGATCCCGAGCGCTGGATCCGCGCCGCCCGCACCGCGATCACGCAGGTGCACCCGCGATCGGCCGACGTCGCGGCGCTCTGCCTCACCGGCCAGATGCAGGACCTGATCCTCGAGAGCTCGACGAGCGGCGATGACGGCGCGGTGCGCCCCGCGGTCCTCTACACCGACCTCCGCGCAAGCACCGAGACCCGCGAGATCCGCGAGGCCGTCGCCCGTGATGGCGAGGACTGGGACGTGCTCGCCGGCACCCAGCAGGACGCGAGCAGCTGCGCTGCCATGTTCCGCCGCCTCGCGCTCGTCGAACCGGAGGCCATCGGCCGTGCCCGCGGCATCACCTTCGGTCCCGCCGGCCACCTCGCGCATCGCCTCGGCGCCGGCACCTGGTGCGATTCGACCACCGCCTCGACGACGGGCGTGCTCGATGCCCGCACTCGCGACTGGTCGCCCGCCGTCGCCCGCACGGCCGGCATCGACCCGGCCCTTCTGCCGCGCCTCACGCGCTGGATCGGCGAGGTGGTCGGCCGCACGGGCGAGAGCGCCCGCGATCTGCTCGGTATCTCGTCCGGCATCCCGATCGTGCTCGCGCCCGGCGACGCGGGCGCCGCGGCGATCGGCGTCACCGGCACCGCGCCCGGACGCGACCACGCGTCGCTGGGCACGAGCGGCTGGATCGCGAGAATCCGCGTCGTGCCTGACGAGGGCGCCGGGGTGCCCGATGCCTCTCACCGCCTCGCTCTCGGCGGCCTCGAGCTGCGCATCTCCGCCGTCCTCGCCGCCGGAGCGGCCGCCGCGTGGGCCCGCGAAACGTACCTGCACGGCGCCTCGCCCGCCGAGGCCGACGCTCTGCTGGAACAGCGAGAGCGCGCGCACGGGCGCGGCCCGACAGGCCTGCTCGTCCTGCCCTCGCTCGGCGGGGAGCGCTACCCCGTGCGGGACCATGCGCTGCGCGGCGCCGTGCTCGGCCTCGACCACACCACGCGGCCCGTCGACCTCTATGCCGCGACCCTCGAGGGCGTCGCTCTCGCTCTCTCGCACGCACTCGATCCCGCGGAACAAGGGGTTGCCCCAGCCGGGGGCGATGCCGCCAGTCGGTCAGGCGATGCCCTGCTCACCGTGGTCGGCGGGGGAGCGGTCTCTGCTCCCTGGAGGCGGATCCTGGCCGACGTCACCGGCCGGTCCGTCCATAGCGTCGGGCGCGACGACCAGGCAGTCGATGTCCCGGCGCCGGAGACCGGCCATGTGGACGCGACCCTGCTGGGGGCGGCGATCGCGGGCGTCGAGGCCCTCGGGGTCGAGCACTCCATCGCCCCGCTCGCCGAGCGCGCGGGCGTGACCACGGCCCCGGATCCGTCGGCCGTCGAGGCCTACGCGCAGCTGCGGCCTGCGCACCGCGCTCTGTACGAGGCAGCGGCGGGCATCGGACGCCTGCACTCCGTCGACCCCCCCCATCGGAGGACCGCTCGCAGAACCGGATCATCTAGACGGCGTGCGATCGGGGCATCGGGGTGCCAAGCCCCTGGCGCCCATCTGGCCATCGTTCGCAGCCCGGACCCCGCAGCCCGCACCCCGCCGCTGGTCCCCGGTCACCCCACCTCGACGACCACCCGCACATCCCACGCTCCGAGCTCCAGCTCGCTGCCTACGGCGAGCTCCTCACCGCTCACCGCGTCCCGCACGGCCGTCGGCAGACGGAAAGTGCTCGGCTCCCACGACCAGTTGTGCAGGAAGCGCACGTGCTCGCCGGCGCCGTTGCGCGCGGAGAACACGGTCTGGGAGCCGGTCGCAGGACGCCATGCGGCGCCGCCTTGTCGGTCCCCGAGGGGCACTCCGTCCGCGCGGTCCTTACCGTCCCCGCCATCCTCGCGGGCCCCGTCACGGTCCACCCGCACGGCCCACTCCATGAGCGCGGCCGCGAGATCCTGGTCCGGCACGGTACCGACGTACGTGATCCGCCCGTCCCCGGCCTCCCTCGTGGTCACGGCGGGCCAGCGGCCGAAGTGTGGGTGCGCGTAACGGGCGAGCACCTGTGTCTGCTCGTCGGTCACCTGCACGCCGTCGGCCCAGCGCGTGCCTGAGGCGCCCGCCGTCAAGGAGAACGAGACGTCCTCGGCTCCGTCGCCCGCCTCGAGTGCGAGCGGCCCGCGCAGGTTCGAGAACTCGTCGTACCAGACCCCGGCGGCCTCATCGAGCAACCCCGGCTTGCGCTCGAGGCGCGCCCGCGCCTCCTCGTCCTCGTAGCCGGTGCGCACCCCGAGCACCAGGTGCCCTCCGGCCTCCGCGTACTCCCGCAGCCAGACAAGGTTCTCATCGGAGGCGATCGTGAACGCCGCGGCGACCAGCACGGGCCGGCGCTGCGCGAACTTCGCCGGTGACTGCTCGCTCAGCTGCGCGATGTGCACGGCGTTCGCCTGCAGTCCGGCATCGACCACACCCCGCGAGAACGCCTCGTAGACGGTCTGGAACGAGCGGCGGTCCGGACTGCCGTCCGCCTTCGCGAACGTCGGATACTCGGCGAGCGACCACTTCGAGGGGTTGTCGAACAGCAACGCGACGTCGGCGTCCGGCTCCAATCCCGTGACGCTCGCGCCGGCACGGCGCAGCTCCTCGCCGATCTGCGCGAGCTCCCCATAGACCCGTCCCGGCTCCTGGGAGTGGGGGAGGATGCCACCCCAGTAGGTCTCGGCGCCGGCGTGCAGGGTGTGCCAGTGCCAGTACTCGATCATCGCGGCGCCACGGGAGATCAGCGCCCAGGCGGCCTGGCGCCACTGCCCGTCGTACGCCGGCTCGTTCATCCACGGGAAACCGATGGCCTGTGCGTTCGTCTCGGTGACGAGGAACGGCGCCTGCTTCGTGCCGTACATGCGATCCGCGTGCGTGATCAGCGACCACACGCCCGTGGTCGTCCAGAACTGGGCGTCCTGGTCGCGGTTCGGCATCGCGAAGGAGTCCTGCATCCGGTAGTACGGGTTCCCCGCTGTGACGTCGAGGGAGCGGGCCACCTTCTCCTCGTCCAGCGTGGGACGGTCGTAGGAGATGCAGGTGGTGACGAACTGGTCCTCGCGGGCGTACTCGCGCACCACCTCCGCCTGCCAGCCGATGAAATCGGTGGTCAGCTGGGCCTGCAACCGGCGCCAGGCGAGCGTGTACTGGGGCTGCACGTTCGCGTCCGGGCGCCACAGGTCCGCCCAGTCGCTCAGACGGTGCGACCAGTAGGTGAGCCCCCAGGCCCGGTTGAGCTCCTCGACCGAGCCGTAGCTGCGTCGAAGGTGGTCCACGAACTTCTGGAACACCTGGTCGTTCGCGAAGATCTCGTTGCCCGGTTCGTTGTCGACCTGGAAGCCGATCACGGTCGGGTGGTCCGCGTAGCGGCTGATGATCCGACGGATCACGCGCTCGGCGTGGAAGAGGAACGCGGGGTGGGCGAAGTTGATCTCCTGGCGGGCGCCCCAGCCCATCCGCTGACCCGAGGTGCGCTCGACGTTGATCTCGGGCACCTGGCGCACCAGCCACATGGGCGCCGCGTAGGTGGGGGTGCCGAGCACGACGGCGATTCCGTTCTCGTGCGCCGCGTCCAGCACCGGGGCCAGCCATTCGAGGTCGAAGACGCCGTCCTCGGGCTCCCAGGTGGACCACACGGACTCGCCCACGCGGATCACGGTGAATCCGGCTTCCCGCATCTGGCGCATGTCGGTCTCCAGGCGAGGGGAGGGCTGGTACTCGTGGTAGTACGCGGCGCCGAAGAGCACGTGGTCGGGCTGCTGGAACATGGGGCGGTCCTTTCGGGAGAGGGGCTCGGGTGAGGGCCGGCACGGGGCGCGGCGAGGGGCAGTGCTGGGTGAGAAGGGCGGAACGGGTTCGTATCCCGTTGGGGTGTCTGGTGCTGCAGTCGAGTCAGGAGCGGAGCGAAGTATCGGCCGACGACCCGGCCGCGCCGGGCCGTCGGCCGGATCTCACCCCTTCACTGCTCCGGCGACGAGACCCTCGAGCAGCTGCCTGCGCAGCAGGATGAAGACGAGGATCGTCGGGATCGAGGCGAGCACGGCGCCGGCGAGGACCAGGTCGTAGCTGCGGTTCTCCGAGGCGTAGAGGATGTTCAGTCCCAGCGGCAGCGTGTACTGGCTGGTGTTGGAGATGATCACCAGCGGCCACATGAAGCTGTTGTAGCTCTGCAGGAAGCTCCACACTCCGAGCGCTCCGAGCGAGGGACGCAGCAGCGGCAGCACGACGCGCCGGAAGGTGCCGAACTCGCTGCTGCCGTCGATCCGCGCCGACTCGAGGAGCTCGTCGGGGATCGCCTGCACGATGAACTGCTGCGTCATGAAGATCCCGAAGGCGGGCGCCACCCAGGGGACGATCAGCGCGAACCACGGGTTCGCCAGACCGCTCTTGACCACCAGGATGAACAGCGGGATCAGGATCACGGCGAAGGGGATCGACAGCGAGCTGAACATGACCGCGAAGAGGATCCTCTTGCCGCGGAAGCGGAACTTCGCGAAGCCGTATCCGGCCATGGCGCACACGAACACGGAGACCACAGTCGCGATCGCCGCGGTGCCGATGCTGATCGCGAACCACGACCAGAACGGCTGGGTCGAGAGCAGATTGCGGTAGTTCTCAAGAGTCGCCGGGTTCGGGATCAGCGATGGCGGGGTCGCGAAGATGTCACCGCGCTGTTTGAACGATCCGCTCAGCGCCCACACCAGCGGCAGGATGAACACCACCAGCAGCGCGCAGAGCGTCAGGTAGAGCAGTCCCCGGCGCACGCGGAAGCGGCGCGGCGACTTCTGGCCCTCGGCCCGACGTCCTGACGGGGCGGTCGGTGCGGTGGTTGCGGAGGATGCGGATGCGGCGTCGATGGTGCTCATGAGTCCCTCCCGATGCCCAGGAGACGGTTCAGTCCCTGGCTGACAGCGAAGACGATGATGAAGAGGACGACGCCCGCCGCGGCCGCGTAGCCGAACTGCTGGCGTTCGAAGGCGGCGCGGTAGATGAACATGGCGACCGAGATCGTCGCCTCGCCGGGTCCGCCCTTGGTCAGCAGGTACGGCTCGTCGAACAGCTGGGCCGCACCGATGAACGAGGTGACGATGACGAACGCCGAGATGGGCTTGATGCCCGGGACGGTGACCGCGAGGAAGGTGCGCACGCGGCCCGCGCCGTCGAGCGCTGCGGCCTCGTACTGCTCGGCCGGCACGTTCTGCAACGCGGCGAGGAAGAAGATCGTCAGATAGCCGACCGTCCTCCACAGCAGCACGAAGCCGATCGCGCCCTTCGCGAGCGTCGGATCGCCCAGCCAGTCCACGTGCGGCAGTCCGAACAGGGCATCCAGCGACGCGTTCAGCAGGCCGTAGTCGCGGTCGAAGATCAGGCTGTAGATCAGCGCGATGACGATCGGCGAGAGCACCATTGGCACGAAGAAGGCGACGCGGAACAGGTCCCGCATCCGCAGGCCCTTGGCGTGCAGCCCCTGGGCGATCAGCAGCGCGCAGGGGACCACGATGATGACCGCGACCAGCGTGTAGACGAGGGAGTTCGCGAGCGCCGTCGCGAAGCTCGAGTCGGTCGCGAGGTTCGCGTAGTTAGAGAGGCCGATGAACCGGGGCATGCCCAGCCCCACCCATTCGGTGAGGCTGAGGACGAGCGCCGCCAGGATCGGGATGATCATGAACAGCACGTAGAGCACGTAGAAGGGCGCGATGAAGGCGTACGGCGCAGCGCCCCCGCGCAGGGAGCCGGTGCGCCGAGCCGCCGGGCCGCGGCGGGAGGATGGTCCGGGGGCCGCAGAGCCGCCGCGTGCGGCCGGGGCGTCGGTGTTGGAGATGTCGGTGGTGGTCATCGGTCAGCCCTTCGCTTGCCCGCGGAAGTCTTCGGTGGCATCGGCGAGCGCCTGAGCAGGACTGACGGTGCCCTTGAAGGCGCGCAGCACGTGGCCCGACAGCACTGTGTTCATGATCGAGATGTCGGCGCTCTGGTGGACGTCGGGGACGTCGTCGACGATGTCCCGGAAGATCTCGAACAGCTTCTGCCCGCCGAAGTACTCGCTCTCCAGGCTCAGCAGTTCGGGTGCGTCATAGACCGAGCGCAGCGTGGGCAGGTAGCCCAGGTCCTTGTAGCGCGCGATCTGCTGGTCGGGGTCCAAGTAGCCCTTCACGACGAGGTTCCGGGCGGCGGCCGTCGCCGGCTTGTCGGTGAGCGCCGCGAAGCCGGTGCCTCCGCCGACGCCGGTGCGGTGCCCGCCGCCTGCGAAGACGGGCAGGGCGGCCACGCGCCACTTCCCGGACTGCTCGGGCACGTTGGGCTGGATGCCGTAGCTCGAGTACCAGGACGGCATGTTCACGGCCAGGATCTTCCCGGCCTTCAGACCGCTCTGGATGCTGGGGCCGTACATGTCGGCGACGGTCGTGAGGAACCCGCTCTGCACACCGTCGACGAGGAAGGCGAGGGTCTCCTCGGCCTCGGGGCTCTGAAGGGTCGGCGCGCCGTCGGCGTCGAAGAGGTCGCCGCCGCGCTGCAGCAGGTGGATGTGGAAGCACTGCACGGTGCCGCCCGGGTCGTTGACGGCGAAGGCCCCGAGCGACAGGCCCTTCTTCTCCGCAAGCGTGCGGCCGACGTCCGCGAAGTCCTCCCACGTGCCGAAGTCGGCGTCGATGCCCAGGCGATCGAACTCGTCGGCGCGGTGGTAGAGCACCGTGACCGGCGTGTCCGAGTCCAGGGCGTAGAGCGCACCGTCCTTGCTGAAGGGGGTGAGGCGGGCGGAGATGAGGTCGTCGGTGAACGGCTCGACGTCCTGCGTGAGGTCGACCAGCAGCTCCGGGGCGATCTCGCCGCGCAGCATGCGGGAGAACGCTCCGATCTCGAGACCCGCGACGTCAGGGGTGCCGGTGCCGGCGACGGCCTGTGCGATGAGCTTCGTGACGAGGTCCGCGGCGGCGATCTTGGTGACGCGGAGGTCGTAGTCGAAGGGAGAGCCCTTCTCCGCGACGGGGACGGCGCCCTCGAAGAATTTGATGTAGCCGTCGTCGTGGGTCCAGAAGTCCAGAGCGACGGTTCCCGAGGTGATCTCCGTGGCGTCGCCGCTCCCGCAGGCGCTCAGAGCACCGGTCAGGGCGGTGCCTGCGGCCACGGCGGCAGGGATCCTCAGCAGCTCTCGGCGACTCGGCCGTAGTCGTCCGGGTGGGGGAGCCGAGGCGGCGGGACGAGGTCCGCGGGTGCCGCGGAGCAATGGGTGGGGACGAGGCATGGTGCACTCCTGACTACGCTGTCAATTGTGGGTACAGAGAACTGCCGAGGTGGTGGGTGCGATGTGCGCGGGCGGCCGGCTCCCTCGCGGAAGCCGACGGCCCGGGGTGGGCTACCTGTGGTCGGGAGCCTGTGACGGGCGCGGAGGCGCCGTGGTGGCGCGTTCGACGAAGGTGATCGGCACGAGGTGCGCGGGGCTGGTCCGGACGTTGCCGTCGATGGCGCGGATGAGCTGGTTCATGCCGTCATGGGCGGCGAGGGTGAACTGCTGGCGCAGGGTGGTCAGAGGGGTTGCGAGGAACTCGGCGACGTCGATGTCGTCGAAGCCGACGATGCTCACGTCCTCGGGGACGTGCAGCCCGGCTGCCTGGATCGCGGCGATCGCACCGACGGCCATCTGGTCGTTCGCGACGAAGACGGCCGTCGGCCGGTCATCGCTGTCGAGCAGGCGCTGCATCGCCTCGTACCCGCTGCGGGGCGACCAGTCGCCGGTGGCAGGCTCGGGCACCCGGAGGCCCCGGTGCCGAAGGACCGACTCCCAGCCCTCGCGGCGCAGCTGACTGGAGATCCAGCCCTCGGGGCCGGCGAGGTGGTGGATGGTCTCGTGGCCGAGGCTCACGAGGTGCTCGGCGGCGACGCGACCGCCGTCCTCCTCGTCCGTGCCCACCACGAGCTCGTCGGGGCGGGAGGTGAGCCCGCGGGCGCCCAGAGTGAGCACGGCGACGTCGCCCCGGATCCGCAGGGGAGCGCCGTCGAGGTGCATCGGCTCGGAGAGGACGATGCCTTCCACGCCTTCGCTGAGCAGCGTGTCGACTGCGGCCTGGATCTCTGTGCGTGAGGTCGAGTCCGTGCGGTGGACGCTCAGCGAATAGTGACCCGCGCGGGCGACGGACTCAAGGGCGGCGAGTGCGGAGGTGGGGCCGTGGAACGAGGTCCCGAGTGCGACCACGCCGATGCGCCGGGTGCGCCGGGTGACCAGCGAGCGTGCGGCGGCGTTCGGGCGGAACTCTAGCGTGTCGATCGCGCGCTGCACACGCTCGCGGACCTCCGGGCGCACGTGCGGCTCGCCGTTGACGACCCGGGAGACCGTCTTCTGGGAGACGCCGGCGTGGGCGGCGACGTCCATCATCGAGACGGCGCGCCGTGCGGAGCGGTCGGCCCGGCGGCTTGCGGGGGTCGCTGTCACAACGCCTCCTCTCGGCCTCGACGCGGAACGTGTCGGTGAGCCTAGAGACCACTTGACTGCGCAGTCAAGGGGTGTTCGGCATCGTCCGTGGTCCGCAGTTCAATGCCGGAGGCGCGTCGTCCGACCCCGTCTGTCGGGAGTGCTCGTCAGACGATGGAGTAGCCCGCAAGCCCTCGGAGGCGCACGATGGAAGCATGTCTGATCCGCAGAAGACCCTGACCGCATCCGAGATCAGCGAGGCCATCCCTGCCGGGTGGCAGCACGAGGGCGAGCAGATCACCGCGCGCTTCGCCACCGGTGACTTCGGGACCGGCCTCGCTCTGGTCGATCGCATCGGCGCATCCGCCGAGGAGGCGAATCACCACCCGGACCTGACGCTCACCTATTCGGAGGTCACGGTGGCACTCTCGAGCCATGACGTCGGCGGCATCACGTCGCGGGACATCGAGCTCGCCCGCGCCATCACCGAGCACGCGGCAGCGCTCGGCGTCTCCCCGGGCGAGGGCTGACGGCGGACGCGCCCCCGCCTCAGAACGGCGCCAACCTCACCCGCGACCGATCCTCCGTCGCCACCAGCACGTCCACCAGGAACGCCTGCATCTCCGCCCGCATCTCCCTCGCCTCGGGCACGTCCCACAGGTTCCGCAGCTCGTCGGGGTCCGCGGCGAGGTCGTAGAGCTCCCCGGTCCGCTCCCTCGCGGTCGCCGGCGGCCCGTGGTGCACGACGATCTTCCACGTGCCCCGGCGCACCATCGTCGTGTGCACGGGAGGGTCGTACGCCCAGCAGCCGTCGCGGTACTCCGAGAGCACCCAGTCGCGATCATCGAACGGCTCGGCGTCGCTCGGCCACAGCCCCGCGAGGTCGCGCCCCTGCGCCCGCGGGAGCCCGATCGATCCCGCGGCCGAGAGCACTGTGCGGGTGAGGTCGATCCACTCCACGAGCTCGTCGGCGACCATGCCTTCGGGGATCTGCCCGGGCCAGCGCATGAGCAGCGGGACCTTCACCGAGCAGTCGAACATCATCGGTCCCTTGAGCAGCATGCGGTGGTCGCCCAGCATCTCCCCGTGGTCGCTCGTGAAGATCACCAGGGTGTTCTCCGCGAGCTCTTCGAGCTCGAGGGCGTCGAGGATCCGCCCCACCTCCTCGTCGACGAGGGAGACCATCGCGAAGTACTGGGCCTTGATCTCCTGGAGGTCCTCGGGGGAGTAGTCGTCGAACCCCGGCATGTGCCCGGCATAGGACTTCGCGGACTCCTGGCTGTAGATCGGGGGCTTGGTCGCGAGCTCGTCCTCGATCGTCACGGGCGCGGGCAGGGCCGACGCGTCGTAGAGGTCCCGGAAGCGCTGGGGAGCCTCGAACCCGTGATGGGGATCGAAGAAGTTCGAGATGAAGCAGAAGGGACGATCCTTCTGCCGCGAGTGACCGAGGAACTCGATGGTCTCCTCGGCGACCCAGTGCGAATAGTGCGCCTCCTGCGGCAGGGAGTCGATGGACATCTCACGCTTCACGACGGCGCTCTCGTACAGCTCCGGGTGCGTGCGCCGCAGCCAGTGGTGGTACTCGTTCCCGGCCGAGCGCAGATACGGGTCGTGCGCCCAGCGGAACACGCGCAGACCGTCGTCCAGACGCGGCTCGATCCTGCCGTCGAACGCGGATCCGAGGTGCAGCTTCCCGGCGAGCCCGCAGTCGTAGCCCTCGTCCGCGAGGGTCTTCGTGAACAGCTGCTCGCCGGGGTCCATGTCCACGCCGTTCGCCCACAGGCTGTGGTGGCGCGGGTACCGGCCCGTCATCAGGCTCCCGCGGGAGGGCGCGCAGATCGGCGACTGCGTATAGCAGTTCGTGAACCGCGCGCCCTGCGCCGCCAGACGATCGAGGTGCGGGGTGCGGATGTGCTCGTTGCCCGCGGCGCCGAGCGCGTCGTAGCGCTGCTGGTCGGTGCAGAGCAGAAGGATGTTCGGACGGGGCACGGTTCACTCCCGGGGGTCACGGATCCGACGGTGCATCCGTCGTGACGGGGTCCGGCCAGCCTTCACCCTGGCGCCGCTCGCGTCCACCGCCCACTCGCTTCCACCCCCGCTCGACCGGGACCGAGCCCTGCTCAGTTCCCCGCCGCGTCCAGCAGCCAGTGGTACCTCAGACGCAGCGCCCGCTCCGTGCTCGCGGCCGCCGCGGCCACTCCGAGGGCGATGTTCAGCCACAGCGGGAGGGCGACGAGGGGGTCGATGGGTCCGATCCGCTCTGCGATCGGCGGGATGCGCAGCACCGGCACCGCGATCTGCTGCAGCAGCAGGGCGACGCCCACCAGCAGCGCCACGATCGAGATCGCGCCGACCAGCCGGCTCAGGCCGGGGCGTCGTTGCTCGAAGCGGGCCCGTCGGCCCTCCGCCGAGCGTGGATCGGGGACGAGCTGATGCTCGGCGCCGTCGTTGGTGACGAGGTGGCAGCGCTTGAGCCCGAACTGGCTGACCGCGACCTCGATCGCCCCGCCCTCGACGGGGAACACGGCGGGCGCGCGGGCGACCGCGTACTGGCGTCCGCCCCGGAACAGGTGCACTTTCACGTAGCCGTTGTCGTCGGTCTTCCACTGGCGCACGTCCACTGTGTATCGCACGGGGCGGCGGCCCTGATCCTCGAGGTCGAGATGGAACAGCGACCGCCCCAGCAGCTGCCACCAGCGGAACCGCTTGAGGGGACTGCCGTCCCCCGGATCGATCCGCTTCACCGCGCGTCGGCGACGCCACTGCTCGAACATCGGGGTGCCTCCTCGGCACTCGGGTGCGGGCCGGCTCGCCCATCGGCCGGACATGACGCGAAACTAGCACGCTGTACTAGTACGCTGTATCAGCAGAAAGTATGGGGCAGGCCGACGGCAGGGTCGAGAGGACGAGCAGACGATGAGTGAGGGCGGGGGAGCAGTGGACGACCAGCAGGAGCCGAGCACGAGGGAGAGGATCCTCGCGGCGGCCGCCGCGATCCTCGGCGAGGACGGTGCGACGGCGCGCCTCAGCGTCCGCGCGGTCGCCGCCCGCGCGGGCGTGAGCGTGGGCTCCCTCCGCCACCACTTCCCGACCCAGCAGGATCTGCGGGACGAGGTCATGCGGCGCGTGCTGGACTGGATGATGCCGCGCAGCAGCATCGGCGACCGCTCGGTGCCCCCTCGGGACCGCCTCGTGCAGTGCCTGCTCGACGTGCTGGACCTCAGCGGCACGGGCGCGCAGGCCCGGGAGGCGATGGCGACGATGACCAGCACCTTCATCACTGCGGAGCAGACTGCGTCCGTGCGGGAGGCCTACCTGGCGGCCCAGCGCGACGGTCAGCGCCGCGCGGAGGGCTGGCTGCGCGCGCTCGCCGAGGAATGCGCGATCCCCGCCGAGGACATCCCGCGCCGCGCGCGTTTCCTCGGCACGGTGCTCGACGGGCTCTCCCTGGAGCGCGCGATGCCTGCCGTCGACTCCCTCACGCAGGTCGAGTCAGAGGTGCTCTTCGCGGCCGCCGACGTCGCCCTCGCCCCCGCGGACCGCGACGGGTGAGGCGCGTGCCCCCTCACCGCTCGTGGTGCCCGTGCCCCCACTCGTGCAGCGCCGCGAACACCGTGTCCAGGCTCCGGCCGTGCTCGGTGATGCTGTAGGTGACCTGCGGCGGAGTCGTCGGGACGACGTCGCGCGCCACGAGCCCTTCGGCCACGAGCCGCTTCAGCTCCTCCGACAGCACCTTCTGCGAGATGCCGTCGACCCGGCGCTGCAGGTCCGCGTAGCGCCGGTCGCGTTGCAGCAGCTCGAACAGGATGAGCATCGTCCACTTGCCGCCGATCATGCCGATCGTGGTCCGCACGCTCTGCCCGCAGTAGTCCTCGCCGGGTGCTCCTGAATCGTCCATGTCCTACCTCGAGGTCGGTACCTGAGAAGAAAGTGCCGTCTTCCGCGTTCCGCGTCCTCCGCGCAGTCTGGTGCACACAGCACCCGACCGCCAGGAGGCATCATGCCGATCGTCCATCTCGACATCGTCCCCGAGCTCATGTTCGGAGACCGCCAGGAGCAGTACCAGAAGATCGCCGCGGGGATCACCGACACCATCGTCACCAGCACCGGCGCGCCCGCGGAGTCCGTGCACGTGCTGATCCGCGAGGTCTCCGACGCGAAGTACTCCGTGGGCGGCGAGCTCCTGCGGGACAGGATGCGGCACGACTGATCGCGCCGCCCGCCTCACGCCCGGTACCGCTCCGGGCGGTGGTTCAGCGCGAGCACCACGTTGAGGATCATCCCGCCGACGGCGGAGAGCAGCACCCGCGGCACATCGAGCACCAGCAGGGACAGCAGGATCACCGCGACGTCCATGGCCATCTGCACGTAGCCGGCGCGCAGCCCCGCGCGCTCCTGCAGGATCAGCGCGAGGATGTTGAAGCCGCCCAGGCTGGCCCGGTGCCGGAAGATGATGAGCAGGCCGACGCCCACCAGCAGGTTCCCGCCGATCACCGCGTAGACCAGCGGCACGTGCCCGAGCGCGAGGAACCGCGGGTGCACGAGGCTGAACAGCGAGATCAACCCCACGCAGATGACGGTCCGCACGGTGAACGACCAGCCCTTCTTCCACAGCGCGAGCACGAAGAACGGCAGGTTCACGGCTGCGAAGAGCACCGCGAACGGGATCGGCAGGGCGTGGGTCAGCAGCAGGGCGAGCCCCGCTGTGCCTCCGGTGACGGCGCCCGCGCACTGCAGCAGGTAGAGGCCGAGCGAGGCGAGGAACGTGCCGGTGATGACGCCGAGCACGTCCTCCGTCGGCCGATGGGGGATGACGACATCGATCGGCGGAGGAGCGACGGGGGTCTGCTCGGGGGAGGGGCCGTCGTTCGCCGCGGATCCTGAGGGGGCGGTGGTGCGGGGCATGGCGTCACCTTAGGCGGCGCGCGATCGGCGCTCGGCGCTTCTCCGGTCCGGCCGTACGGTCGCCCGGAACCGGCCGACCCATCGGCTGCCGGTGCCCGTCCCCGTGCCGCCGAAGACCGTCCCCGTACAGCCCGTGCCCGCCACTCGGTCGCCGGCGCGCACGGATCCGACGCACCCATCCCGCATCCGGGGGATCATGGAGCCATGGTCGAGGACTCGAGTGCTGACGCCGCGCACCAGCACGCGCACACCGAGGGACACGGGCATGCGCACGCCGCCGCGCACCAGCACGCGCACGCCGAGGGGCACGAGCACGTGAGCGTCGGACCCGCGGCGCTCGAGGGCGAGCATGCGGTGCGCGCGACGGCCGAGCTGCTGGAGGGCGGACAGGACCTCGACGAGCTCGCCCGCCGGCTCTCGGTCCTGGCCGATCCCCGCAGACTGCGGATCCTCTTCGCCGTCCACGCCCACCCCGGGATCCGCAGCTCCGACGTCGCGCGGGTGACGGGAGCGCTGGACTCGACGACCTCCCATGCCCTCACGCTCCTGCGCACGGCCGGGTGGGTGCGCACGGAGCAGCACGGCCGCGAGGTGCGCTACCACCTCGCGGATCCTCTGGGCCATCGCATCCTCCACGAGCTCGGGTCCGACCACCTGCCCGGAGTCGAGCACAGCTCCTGATCGCTCCGGCGACGGGACGGCCCATGCCACCAGACGGCAACCGCTCGACCCCCGCGCCGATACTTGCAAGGATTTGCAACCATGACTCGCATCGAGGCGCCGCACCCCGCGTCGGCGCAAGCGCGTGCAGCAGAGGCCGTCGGCCCGTCGGACCTCGGGACCTCCGAGGAGTCCGCTGCCTCCGATTCCCCCGATCCCTCCGACCCCTCCGACCGTCCCGCGACC
>NZ_JAKRMO010000079.1:0-14434 GCF_022346485.1 Brachybacterium sp. ACRRE
CTTCCCGCCCGCCCCGCACACCGAAACGAGGTCCTCATCGTGAAGGCACTCGCAGCGCGTCGACACCACCCTCTGGCGTTCGTCGCGATCCTGCTGCTCGCGCTCGTCGCGACCGGCGGCCTGTACGCCGCGTTCCAGCCGCGCAGCGCCCAGGCCGAGTCGTACTCCCAGGACGACGTCGACAAAGGCGAAGAGCTCTTCCTGGCCAACTGCGCGAGCTGCCACGGCACCAACGCGCAGGGCATGCAGGACGACTCGGGCAACACGCTCGGCCCGTCGCTGATCGGCGTCGGCGCGGCCGCCGTCGACTTCCAGGTCGGCACCGGCCGCATGCCGATGCAGAACTCCGGTGCGCAGGCGTGGCGCAAGCCCCCGCAGATGAACGACGAGCAGACCCGTCAGCTCGCGGCCTACGTCGCCTCCCTCGGCCCCGGCCCGTCGGTCCCCGACGAGGAGGCGCTCAGCTCGAAGGACGCCGACCTCGAGAACGGCGGCAACATCTTCCGCGTGAACTGCGCCATGTGCCACAACGCGGCCGGCGCCGGCGGCGCCCTGACCCGCGGCAAGTTCGCGCCGTCGCTCAGCGGCGTCGAGTCGAAGCACATCTACGAGGCCATGGAGACCGGCCCGCAGAACATGCCCGTCTTCAACGACGACAACATCTCCGCCTCCGACAAGCGCGACGTCGTCGCCTACCTCAAGGCGCTCGATGAGCAGGGCTCCCCCGGCGGCATCTCGCTGGGCTCCTTCGGTCCCGTGACCGAGGGCCTGTACGCCTGGACCATCGTGCTCTCCCTCCTCGTCGGCTGCGCCGTGTGGCTGGGGGCGAAGGCGAAGTGAGCGACCACGTGAACGAGAACCGCGAGTCGGAGGCCAGCACCTCCTCGGTGAGCACGATCGCCCCCAAGGAGGGCGGCGGCTTCCCGAACCCGGGTCTGCCTCCCCACATCCACCGTCAGGCCGACGAGAACCCGCGCGCCGAGAAGCGCGCGGAGCGCATGGTCGCCGCGATGTTCGTGCTCTCCGTGCTGGGCACGGTCCTGTTCGTCGCCAGCTACTTCATCTTCACTCCGCTGGGGACGAACCTGCTGGGCACGCCGGGCACGCTGCACGCGGTGCGCTGGTCCAACCTGTTCACGGGCCTCGGCCTCGCCGTGGCCGTGTTCTTCATCGGCGCGGCCGCGGTGCACTGGGCCAAGACCCTCATGCCCGACGAGGAATGGGTCGAGGAGCGGCACCACATCGAGGGCTCGGACGAGACCCGCGAGGTCGCCGCGTCGATCATCACCGACGGCCTCGAGGAGTCAGGCGTCGGCCGTCGCCCCGTGATCGTGACGGCCATGGTCGCCGCGCTCACCGCCCTGCCGATCGCGGTGCTCGCGCCGCTGTCGACCTTCGGCCCCCTCCCGGGCAACAAGCTCCACCACACGTTCTGGAAGAAGGGTCTGCGGATCACCCGCGACACCGACGGGACCCCGGTGAAGGCCTCCGAGGTCGCCATGAACTCGATCTTCCACGTCATGCCCGAGGGCCTGACCGAGGACATGGAGGACTACCTCGAGCAGCGCGCGAAGGCCGCTGCGGTGCTCATCCGCATCGACCCGGCGCTGGGACAGAACCAGGAGAGCCTGGACAACGGGTACCAGGGCATCCTCGCCTTCTCGAAGATCTGCACCCATGTGGGCTGCCCGGTCGCGCTGTACGAGCAGCAGACCCACCACATGCTGTGCCCGTGCCACCAGTCGACGTTCGACGTCACCGACGGCGCGAAGGTGATCTTCGGCCCCGCGCACCGCCCGCTCCCGCAGCTCCCGATCGAAGTCGACGCCGAGGGCTACCTCGTCGCCGGCGGCGACTTCCCCGAGCCCATCGGTCCCAGCTTCTGGAACCTGCACAAGGACAAGTGATCTGATGGCGACCACGACTCCCACCCGTCCTCGCACGGAGGCCCCTGAGGACTCCGGCTCCGAGGGCCGCATGCTCAAGCTCGGCGCCGTCGGCGGCGACTGGCTGGACCGCCGCGTCTCCGGCGCGGGCCTGGTCCGGTTCTTCGGGCGCAAGATCTTCCCGGACCACTGGTCCTTCATGTTCGGCGAGGTCGCGCTCTACAGCTTCGTGATCCTGCTGATCTCGGGCACCTACCTCACGATGTTCTTCGTCCCCTCGATGGACGAGGTCGTCTACAACGGCATCTACGCGCCTCTGCAGGGCGCCCACATGTCGAAGGCCTACGAGTCCACCCTGCACATCTCGTTCGAGGTCAAGGGTGGGCTGCTGTTCCGGCAGATGCACCACTGGTCCTGCCTGGTGTTCATGGTCGCGATCTTCGTGCACATGTTCCGCGTGTTCTTCACCGGTGCGTTCCGCAAGCCCCGCGAGCTCAACTGGCTCGTCGGCTTCGCCCTCATGGTCCTGGGCATGGTGGCCGGCTTCACCGGCTACTCCCTCCCGGACGACGTCCTCTCCGGCAACGGCCTGCGCGTGGTCGACGGCCTCATGAAGGGCATCCCGATCGTCGGCACCTACATCTCGATGCTGCTGTTCGGCGGGGAGTTCCCCGGGCACGACATCATCCCGAGGTTCTTCACGATCCACATCCTGCTGGTCCCCGCGGCCATCCTGGGTCTGATCGCGATCCACATGGTGATGCTCGTGCTGCACAAGCACACGCAGTACCCCGGCCCGGGCCGCACCGAGCGCAACGTCGTCGGCTTCCCGGTGTTCCCGGTGTACGCGGCGAAGGCCGGTGGCTTCTTCTTCCTGGTGTTCGGCATCATCACGCTGATCTCGGCGACCACCGCGATCAACTCGATCTGGGTCTACGGACCGTACGACCCCTCCCCCGTCTCGGCGGGCTCGCAGCCCGACTGGTACATGCTCTGGACGGACGGCGGCCTGCGACTCATCCCGGGCTGGGAGTTCACGATCTTCGGCTACACGGTGTCCCTGAACATCCTGCTGCCGATGGTGGTCTACGGCGGCCTGCTGGCATTCCTCGCCCTCTACCCCTTCATCGAGTCGTGGGTGACGGGCGACGACCGCGAGCACCACCTCCTGGATCTGCCGTACAACGCCCCGGTCCGCACCGGCATCGGCGTCGCCTGGATCACCGAGTACCTGATCCTCGCGATGGCCGCCACGAACGACCTCATCGCGGTGAAGCTCCACCTCTCGATCAACGACCTCACGTGGACGTTCCGCATCGCGTTCTTCCTGGCACCGGTGATCGTCTTCTACATCACCAAGCGACTGTGCCTGGCGATGCAGCGCCAGAAGCGGGACCTCGCCCTGCACGGCGAGGAGACCTCCAAGGTGGTCCGCATGGAGAACGGCGAGATGATCGAGATCCACGAGCCGCTCAACGAGTTCGACCGCTGGGTCCTGGTCCAGCACGACGACTACCGTCCGCTGAAGGCGGGCAAGGGCGTCTCGTCGCTGCGCGCCGCGGCCACCTCGTTCTTCTTCAAGGACCAGCTCGCCCCGGTCACCCCGACCGAGCTCCGGGAGGCCCTCGAGCACGCGGGCCACGAGCGGCACAAGATCGACGAGCTCACCGGCGGCGACTACCGCACACCGGACGTGCGTTCGCACTGACGCACGAGCTCCCCGACGTGAGAGGGCCCGGACGGCATTGCCGTCCGGGCCCTCTCACGTCCCGGCCGTGCTCCCCGGGCCCCTCGCGCCCCGGCGCGATCGGCTGCCGTCGAGTGCTCCGCGCGCGCGGCGCCTCGCTCCGGGGGACGATACGGGTCATCACCAGGGCGCGTACGCGGTGATCAGCTCTCCCAGGGCGAGCTCGGGTCGCGTCCATGCGACCTCGTCCGAGAGGCGCGCTGCAGGCGGACCGTCGACGTGCGCCGGTGCCCGGGCGGCGTCGCGACGAGCGGCCCTCCCACGGGACCGCACTGCTTCCCGCGTTCGCCCGCCCAGACAGCGCGTCTCCGCGTCCCCCGCGCCTCCGCGGCTCCGCGTCCCCGCGCTCCCGTCGCTCCGTGGCTCCGAGGCTCTGCACGTCCGCCCCGCCGCGACTCCCTGCGGCAGAACGACGAGGGCCCCGTCCGTCTGCCTGCGGGAGCAGGGAGACGGACGGGGCCCTCGAGTGGGGATCCCCGGTCTCGGGGGGGGGCGTCGCACGGCACGGGGACGCGCGACGACGGCACTCAGCGAGCGGGGACGGGTGCGCCCTCTCTCGCCGTGCCGGGGCCGCCTGAGGCGGTCGCCGGGCTCTCATCGATCCGCGTCCTCGTGGACGAGGCCGCCGAGCGCAGGCTCAGGAGCAGGTCCACGTGACGAGGCGCCGCGCCGAGCACGGTGGAGACGTCGTCGGCGAGCAGCTGACGTGCGCCGGCGACGACCCACGCCGTCTCGGCGTCCTGGCTCGTGCTCACCGACGCCTGCACCCACGGCGAGGACGTCGCGCCGCTCACCTGGACGGAGGCGTCGAGGACGCCGGGGATGCCCTCGACGTGCTCCGCGAGCGCACGCTCGAGCACGGACGGTGCGAGGGTGCCCAAGGGCCTGCTGCCCTCCGCGGTGATCCTCAGCGGCACGGTGGGGGTCCGCCGAGGCACCTGGAGCACGAGCAGCCAGATCCCGACGATCACGGCGAGCACCGCGACGACGCAGGCGACCGGGAGGATCCACGCGTGGTGGGCCTCCGCGAGCGTGGCCGGTGTGGAGTCCCCGTGCGGGAGCACGGCGTCGGCCCCTGGCCAGCGCCCGGCCAGATCCAGACGGCCGGCGGCGAGCCAGAGGCCCACCAGCAGGGCGATGATGCCCGCAAGGACGAGCAGGAGCCTGTTGCGGGCTCCGGAGACGGAACGCATACGCCCTCCTCCTCTCAGTCGATCCGACGCATCCGCACGCGGATGCTCGGCATGGTGTCGGGACGGAGCTCGGCGGCGGCGGCCTCCGCGGCCTCGCGCACGCCGGACTCCACAGGTCCGACCTCGTCGACGACGGTGCGGGCGTGGACGCTGACCGTGCGCCGGCCGACGTCGACCTGGGTGCTCTGCACGCCGTCGACCTCCTCGGTGCGCGCACGCACCCGTCCCGCCAGGTCACGGCGGGAGATCACGGTGCTGCCGGGGACATCGTCCTCGAGCAGCCGCATGCGCGAGCGCCCGCCGGGGAGGATCGCGGCGAGGACCATGAGCAGGCCCAGGACCGCGAGCACGCAGCCGGTGACGAGCACGGGGGTCGAGTCCAGCCGCAGGGCGCCGAGGTCGGCGATCGCGGCGGACGCCGATGCGGGCCATGAGCCGTCGATGACGAGGCTGCCGAGCGTCCAGACGCCGAGCCCGCCGAGGACGAGCAGGACGAGCGCGAGGAGCACGACGGGCGCCGTGCGGGCGGGCCGACGGTCGAGGCGGCGGGGTGTCGTCATCATCGCAGGGCCCTCCTCGTGGTCTCGGGGTTCAGCCAGGAGATCTCGACGTCCATGCGTCCGACCTCGAGGCCCGTCAGGGTGCTCACCGTGCGCTCCACGTGGGAGCGCAGCTGCGCGAGCACGTCGTGCAGCGGTGCGGGGAAGGCGACGCCGACGTCGAGGCGCAGCACGGCCGTGCGGCCGTACAGGTCGCAGTGGACGGAGGGCCTGGTGTCGAAGTCACGGCGTGCCCCCACGCCCAGCACTCCCCCGGCAGACGATCCGATGTGCGGGACCTCGCTCGCGGCCTGCTCCGCGATCCGCGCGACGACGCGTGCGGGCACCGTCGTGGTGCCGCGCGACTCCACGGAGCTCCCCGTGGTGCCGGACGCCGCCCCGGGTGCGGACGACGGATCGGTCTGCCCGTCCTGCGACCAGAGGTCGGTCCCCGATGTGGTCGCCTCCTGCAGGGACGTCACGGTCACCGCCTCCAGCGGTCGGTGAGCCCGCGGATCTCGATCCGTCCGTCGATGACCATGCCGACGGCGAGGCCGATGGCACCGAACACGAGGACGAGGAAGAACTGGCCGAACGATCCGAAGGCGAGTGCGGCGCCGAGCAGGAGCCCGACGAGCACGGCGAATTGTGATGTCTTCATGTGTGCTCCTCGATCAGGGGCGGGCCGGGCGTCCTGCCCGGCCCGCCGAGGGTCTGCGCCCGACGCAGGTCAGCGTCCGGCGCGCAGGTGCGCTCAGCGCAGGTCGCTGCTGCGCTTCTCGCCGCCGGACTGCTCGTCGTCCTCGTCCGGGAGGTGGACGTCGACGACGTTGACGTTGACCTCGATGACCTCGAGGCCCGTGGCCTTCTCGACCTGCTCGATGACGTTGCGACGGATCGCGTTGCCGACCTCGACCACGGAGGCGCCGTACTCCACGACGACGGTGACGTCGATCGCGGCCTGGGTCTCGCCCTTCTCGACACCGATGCCGCCGGTGACGTTGGTCTGCGAGTTCGGGATGCGGTCGGTGACGGCCGAGAAGGCCCGACGCATGGCATTGCCCATGTCGTAGACGCCGGGGACCTCGCGGGCGGCCATGCCGGCGATCTTCGCGACGACCGTCTCCTCGACGGTGGTCACACCGCGGTCCGTCTGCAGGGGCCCGCGGGGAGCGGCGGTCTGCTCCTGGTCCTGCTGCTTCTCCTCGGCCTCCTGGGCGCGTGCGGCGGAGCGCTCGCGCTGCTGGCCGGTCTGAGGGATGGATGCGTTGCTCGCCATGAGTTCTCCTCGGTTCGGGCCCGGATCCTCCGGGCCGTTCTCAGTGGACACCAGGAGGACGTCACCGCCCGCCGGTCCCTCACGACGAAGCCTATGTGATGCCGCTCACCCATGGGGCGCGGCCGCTCAGCGCAGCCGCCTCGATCGAGGCTGTCGGCCCGCGGCGTCGCCGGGGTCCTTCTCGAGATGGGCGACCAGCCAGCGCGCGGCACCGGGCGTGAGTCGCGGATCCTCCGCTCGCAGCGCCCGGCTCGCGCGCAGCGGTGACCCCTCGGGGTCGAGACCTCGTCGCGCGAGGACGCCCCGCGCCCATGCGCGTGCACGCTCGAGCGCTCCGTCGTCCGCGAAGATGCCCCGCACCACGAGTCCCGCGTCCTGGACCTCCCGCGGCAGGCCGCCGATCATGCGTCTGCGCAGCGCCATCTCGTGCCCCCGTTCCCCGAGCTCGTCGCATCGACCTTCCGTGCGCCCGGATCGTGGGGCCATGATCGCACGCACGCAGCACGACGGCCCGCCCACCATGTGGTGGACGGACCGTCGAGGGGTGCGCGCCTCCCGGACCCTCAGGGGGCGGGGCGCCTGGTGATCAGTGGGCGTGCTGGCCGCGGGAGAACTCCATGACCCAGCCGACGACGCCGACGATCACGAAGACCGAGCCGATCGCGAGGATCCACCAGCCGGCCGCGACGCCCAGGAACGCGAGGCCGCAGCCGATCCCGGCCCAGAGCGGCCACCAGCTGTACGGGGCGAAGCTGCCCTGCACGCCGGCCTCGTCGGAGACCTCTGCCTCGAGGTTCTCCTCGGCGCGGTCCGGGAACCGCTTGGAGGCCCAGGTGAGGGTCGTGGCGATCATCGCCGCGAGCAGGGTCGCCATGAGTAGCGCGGGGAAGCCTGCGGTCTCGATGCCCAGCGGGGCGTACCCGCCGGTCCAGACGCCGTAGACCACGCCGACGACGAGGAAGAACGCGGCGAGGATCCAGAAGATCAATGCAGTGGTGCGCATGTGTCAGTTGCTCCTCGGGTTCTTGGTCGGCTCCTCCGCCAGCAGATGCGACTGGGCGCCGACCTCCGGGTGGTGCAGGTCGAAGGCGGGTCGCTCGGAGCGCACGCGGGGCAGCGAGTGGAAGTTGTGGCGCGGGGGCGGGCACGAGGTCGCCCACTCGAGCGAGGCGCCGTAGCCCCAGGGGTCGTCCACCTCGATCTTCTTCTTCTGGACGTGCGTGATGACGACGTTCAGGAGGAAGGGCAGCGTCGAGGCGCCGAGGATGAAGGCGCCCACGGTGGAGAGCTTGTTCATCCAGTCGAATTGGTCCTCGGCGAGGTAGTTCACGTAGCGGCGGGGAGCTCCCTCCACGCCCAGCCAGTGCTGGATGAGGAAGGTCATGTGGAAGCCGATCATGAACATCCAGAAGTGGAACTTGCCGAGCTTCTCGTTCAGCTTGTACCCGAACATCTTGGGCCACCAGAAGTAGAAGCCCGCGAACATCTCGAACGCGACCGTCCCGAACACCACGTAGTGGAAGTGGGCGACCACGAAGTAGGTGTCAGAGAGGTGGAAGTCCAGCGCCGGGCTGGAGAGGATCACGCCGGTCAGACCGCCGAAGAGGAAGGTCGTGAGGAAGCCGAGCGAGAAGAGCATCGGTGTCTCGAAGGTCAACGACCCTCGGAACATCGTGCCCACCCAGTTGAAGAACTTCACGCCCGTCGGCACCGCGATCAGCATGGTCATGAAGCTGAAGAAGTTCAGCATCACGGCACCGGTCGTGTACATGTGGTGCGCCCACACCGTGACCGAGAGGGCCGCGATGGAGATCGTCGCGTAGACGAGGGTCTTGTAGCCGAAGACGGGCTTGCGGCTGAAGACGGGGAAGATCTCGGTGGCGATGCCGAAGAACGGCAGGGCGATGATGTAGACCTCGGGGTGCCCGAAGAACCAGAACAGGTGCTGCCAGAGCACCGCTCCGCCGTTCTCCGGGTCGAAGATGTGCGCTCCGAACTTCCTGTCGGCGCCGAGGGCGAACAGCGCGGAGGCCAGGGGCGGGAAGGCCATGAGCACCAGGAGCGCCGTGATCAGCACGTTCCAGGTGAAGATCGGCATGCGGAACATGGTCATGCCCGGCATGCGCATGCAGATGACCGTGGTGATGAAGTTGACCGAGCCCAGGATGGTGCCGAAGCCCTGGAGTCCCAGGCCGAAGACCCACAGGTCACCGCCGAGGCCCGGCGTGAACGTCGTGTCCGACAGCGGGGCGTAGGCGAACCAGCCGAAGGAGGCGGCGCCCTGAGGGGTGAGGAAGCCTGCGAGCACGATGAGCGAGCCGAACAGGGTGATCCAGAAGGCGAACATGTTCAGACGCGGGAACGCCATGTCGACGGCGCCGATCTGGAGCGGCATGAAGTAGTTCGCGAAGCCGTTGAACAGCGGGGTCGCGAACATCAGCAGCATGATCGTGCCGTGCATCGTGAACAGCTGGTTGTACTGGTCCTTGGAGACGACCACCTGCAGACCGGGCTCCCAGAGCTCGGCGCGGATCATCAGGGCCAGCACGCCGCCGATGCAGAAGAAGCTGAACGCCATGGCCAGGTACATCAGGCCGATCACCTTGTGATCGGTCGAGGTGATGATTCGGACGAAGTTCCTGCCCAGCGACGTCTCGCGGGTGGGCTGGTGAACGGCCGTCGCGCGCGTCGGCGCGGCGGGGACCTGGGTGCTCATTTCTGGACCTCATCTCCCGTGCGGCCGTTGGCCGCGTCGTCCTTCTCGCGCATGTTCCAGTCCTCGAGGTTCCTCGAGAGGTCCACGGAGAGCTGACCGGTGTTGCCCTTGTCGCGCAGATCCTTCATGTGCTGGTCGTACTCCTCCTGCGAGACGACCTTCACGTTGAAGAGCATGTCCGAGTGGTACTCGCCGCAGAGCTCTGCGCACTTGCCGGCGTAGGTGCCCTCACGGGTGGGGGTCACCTGGAAGGTGTTGGTGTGCCCCGGGAACATGTCCTTCTTGTAGAGGAAGTCCGGGATCCAGAACGAGTGCACGACGTCGCGCGAGTCCAGGTCGAAGCGCACGGTCTGGTTCACCGGCAGGTAGAGCACGGGCAGCGACTCCGCCGCCCCGGGGGTGCCGGTCTCGAAGGACTGCACTCCCGCGTCCTCGTGGACGTCGGCATCCACGTAGTTGAAGTCCCAGCTCCACTGCTTGGCGACCACGTTCACCGTGACGTCGGGCTTCGCCGAGGTGTCCTCGATCTCGCCCACGTCGCGCTGGGTGAAGTAGAACAGCGTCATGATCATGACGACCGGCACGAGCGTGAAGATCATCTCGATCGGCATGTGGTAGCGCAGCTGCACGGGGTAGCCCGTGTCGTCCTTCCGGCGCCGGTACGCGATCGCGCACCAGATCGCCAGGCCCCACACGACCAGACCGACGAGCACGAGAGCGGTCCAGGAACCGGTCCACAGCTGCGTGATGCGCTCGGTCTTGTCGGTGATCTGGACGCCGTCATCGGCACCGGGGAGGAAGCCGCGCTTCTGCTCCGCGGTGCAGCCGGACAGCGCGAGCATCGCCGGCGCGAGTACGGCCGCCACGCGGCGCAGGCGCCGGCGGCGTTGTGTGGCCTGGGGGATCACAGGATGACCTTCCACTCGTCGGCCCTCCGGGAGGAGGCGCGGCGTGCTGCCTGCTGGGGGCAGCGCGTCGCACGCGCGGGGAGGGCGGGTGCTTCGCGGGTCGGGGCAGACCCGGGGACGTGCGTCGTGAGCGACCCGGACGCGGCGGCGTCGAGCAGGCCGGCGGGGGCGGGACCCTCACCGTCGGCGACAGCTGATCGCATCACGCGGGACGAACATGACGGCACAGCGTCATCATACGTGTTTCCCGGACTCGGTTCAGCATTCAGGTTCCGGTGTCGTCGGGGGTGACGACGTGCACAGACGCCGACGGGCCCGCCCTCGCTCACATGCGGAGCGGGGGCGGGCCCGTCGTGCTCCCGCGCGATCGCGCGGGACGCCGACGCGGACGTCAGCTGAAGGAATCCCCGCAGGCGCACGAGCTGCCCGCGTTGGGGTTGTCGATCGTGAAGCCCTGCTTCTCGATCGTGTCGGCGAAGTCGATCGTCGCTCCCGCGAGGTACGGGGAGCTCATGCGGTCGACGACGACCTCGACGCCGTCGAAGCCGACGGTCGCGTCGCCGTCCATCAGCCGCTCGTCGAAGTAGAGCTGGTAGATCAGGCCGGAGCATCCGCCCGGCTGCACCGCGATGCGCAGTCGCAGGTCGTCGCGCCCCTCCTGCTCGAGCAGGGACGTGACCTTCGCCGCGGCCTCGCCGGTGAGCGTCACGCCGTGCGCGGGGGCCTCGGTGTCGATGGTGGTGGTCATCTGGGTTCCTCCTCACTGCAGGTGACCCCAGGCTACGCCTCGCCGGGCGCGACCGGGGACAGCGTCCGTCACGTCACATGGCGGGCGGCGCGTCAGCCGCGCCGCCTCTCGAGCCCCGCCGCGCCGCGCAGCAGCAGCGCCTCGGCGAGGCACACCTTGGCGAACTCGCCCAGGTGCAGGGACTCGTCGACGCCGTGGGCGCGGGAATCGGGGTCCTCGACGCCGGTGACCAGCACCTCCGCCCCGGGGAACACCTCGAGGAGATCGGCGATGAACGGGATCGACCCGCCGAGGCCCGTGTCCACGGGATCCGTGCCCCAGGCGTCGCGGAACGCGGAGCGCGCGAGCCGCATGGCCGGGGTGTCCGTGGGCGCGAGGAAGGGTCGGCCCTGCTCGCCCCGGGCGATCTCGACGACGGCCCCGCGCGGGGCATGGGACTCGAGATGCGCGACGAGCGCGTCCATGGCGGCCTGCGGATCCTGGCCCGGCGGGATGCGCAGCGAGATCTTCGCACGGGCCGCGGGCACGAGGGTGTTGGAGGCGTCGCGCACCGACGGGGCGTCGATGCCGATCACCGACAGCGCGGGTGCGGACCACAGGCGCGACGTGATCGATCCGGTGCCCGCGAGGTCCTGCCCCTCGAGGATCCCGGCGTCGCGCCGGTAGTCCGCCTCGGGCATCTCGACCGCGGGAGCCTCCGCGCGCACGAGCCCCTCGACGGCGACGTCGCCGTTCTCGTCGTGCAGCGTGGCCACCAGACGTCCCATCTGGGTGAGCGCGTCCAGGACCGGCCCTCCGAACATGCCCGAGTGGACGGCGCGCTCGAGCACGCGGACGGTCACGGTCAGGTCGACCACGCCGCGCAGGCTCGTGGTGAGCGCGGGCGTGCCGACGGCCCAGTTCGCGGAGTCGGCGACGACGATCGCGTCGGCCTCGAGCTGGTCGCGGTGGGCCTCGATGAAGCGCCGGAAGGTCGGGGATCCGGCCTCCTCCTCGCCCTCGACGAAGACGGTCACGCCGACGCCGAGCTCGGAGAGCTCCTCCCCCACCAGGCGCAGCGCGGTGACGTGGGCCATCACGCCGGCCTTGTCGTCGGCCGCACCGCGGCCGAACAGCCGGTCGCCCTCGCGCGCGGGCGTGAAGGGATCGGTGGTCCATGCCTGGGGGTCGCCCGTCGGCTGGACGTCGTGGTGGGCGTAGAGCAGCACGGTGGGCAGGCCCTCGCGGGCCGGACGGCGGGCGATGACGGCGGGGGCGCCCTCGTCGACGTGGGTGATGGTCACCTCGGGCATGCCGGCGTCGCGCAGCAGCGCCGCGACGGCCTCGGCGCTCTCGTGCACCGGGGTGCGGTCGTACCCGGGGAACGCGATCGACGGGATCCTCACCAGGGCCGAGAGGTCCTCGATCGAGCGCGGCAGGATCTCCTCGAGGCGCGCACGCAATCCCTCGACCTGCTCCTGCGTCGCGGCGGGTCCGCCGGCGGCGCCGGCGTCGAGGGCGGAGTCGGCGCCGGCTGCGGGCTCAGGGGCCGCGGAGGGATCGGACGGACGGGCGGTGTCGCCTTCGAGGGCGGGTTCATGGGACATGGCTCCCACGGTATCTCCGCGCGGGGCGACCACGGGCCCCCGGCCGTGCGTCGCTCCGCCGGGCCGCGCCCGTCGTCGCGGATGGTCGGGGCCGGGCCGCGCTCCGCCTAGACTGGAGGGGTGAGTCCCCGCAACACGTCCGATGCCGACACGTCCCCCTCGCCGCGCCGCCGCGGCCGCAGCCGCGGGGAGGTGCCAGGCGTGACCTCGTCCCCCGAGGGCGACCCGAGCGGATCCACCGGGAAGGGCCGTCCCACCCGCACGCGGAAGGAGGCCGAGGCCGCCCGTCGGCGTCCCATCGTGGAGACCGACCGCAAGGAGGCCCGGCGCCGGGACCGCCAGGCCGCCGCGCAGGAGCGCCAGCGCTCCCAGCAGGCCCTGATGTCGGGCGACGAGGCCAACATGCCCGCTCAGCACCGCGGGCGGGACCGCAGCTTCGTGCGCGACCTGGTCGACGCGCGGCGCAACATCGCGGAGTTCTTCTTCCCGGTCGCCCTGATCCTGATGATCGTGGCGCTCGTGCTCCCGCTGGTCATGCCCGGCCTCTACACGTCCATGAGCGTGATCATGCTCGTCGTGCTGTGGGGCGGGATCCTGCTGTGCGTGGTCGACTCGCTCATCCTGCGCCGCAGGATCCGCGCGCGCCTGACCGAGCGCTTCGGCGAGGTCCGCCGGGGGCTCGTGGGGTACGGGATCATGCGTTCGCTGCAGATCCGCCGCTGGCGCCTGCCGCGCGCGCAGGTGCGCCACGGCGAGGACCCGCGCTGATCATTCCCTCTCCCCCGCCCCCGGCGGGCGGATGACCGGGCCGATCACGCACAGGGCGCCGGCACCCCGAGGGGTGCCGGCGCCCTGTGCGTTCCGCGGGCGGAGCGGACCGGCCCGGAGTCAGGCCTTCCCGGAGGGAGCGGCCCCGTCGGCGCCGTTGCTCGCCTCGGCGTCGTTCTTCGCCTCGGCGTCGCTCTTCGCGTCAGCACCGTCCTTCGCCTCGGCGCTGCGGGGCTTCGCGTCGACCCCCGCCTCCTTGCGCTGCTGGGCGGTGATCGGAGCGGGCGCCTGGGTCAGCGGGTCGAAGCCGCCGCCGGACTTCGGGAAGGCGATGACGTCGCGGATCGAGTCGGTGCCGGCGAGCAGCGCCGCGATGCGGTCCCAGCCGAAGGCGATGCCGCCGTGGGGCGGGGCCCCGAAGGCGAAGGCGTCCAGCAGGAAGCCGAACTTCTCGCGCGCCTGCTCCTCGTCGATCCCCATCACGCGGAAGACGCGCTCCTGCACGTCCTGCTGGTGGATGCGGATGGAGCCGCCGCCGATCTCGTTGCCGTTGCAGACGATGTCGTAGGCGTAGGCCAGCGCGCTGCCCGGATCCGTGTCGAAGGTGTCCATGAACTCGGGCTTGGGCGAGGTGAACGCGTGGTGCACGGCGGTCCAGGCGCCCGAGCCGACCGCGACATCGCCCGCGGCGACCGCCTCGCTCGCGGGCTCGAACATCGGCGCGTCCACGACCCACACGAAGGCGAAGGCGTCATGCTCGATGAGGCCCAGGCGCTCGGCGATCTGGTTGCGCGCGGCGCCCAGCAGGGCGCGCGAGGACTTCGGCTCGCCGGCTGCGAAGAACACGCAGTCGCCCGGCTGCGCACCGACCTGCTTCGCGAGGCCCGCCTTCTCCTGGTCCGAGATGTTCTTGGACACGGGGCCGGTCAGCGTGCCGTCCTCCTGGACGAGCACGTAGGCCAGGCCCTTGGCGCCGCGCTGCTTGGCCCACTCCTGCCAGGCGTCGAGCTGGCGGCGGGGCTGGGAGGCGCCGCCGGCCATGACGACCGCGCCGACGTACGGCG
>NZ_JAKRMO010000007.1:0-95187 GCF_022346485.1 Brachybacterium sp. ACRRE
GAACACGTCCCGACTGCATGAAACTCTCGACTACCGCACCCCCGCAGCGGTCGAAGCGTCCTACACTCACCCCACGACGACCGCGCCCGCCTAACCACGGAACGAAACCCAGGGCGCTTCAGTCCGTCCCGCTCAGCCTGGGCGGGGGCCCGGAGCAGCCGGTGACGGTGGGCGATGCGATCTGTTTCGAGCTCGCCTACGACGACACGATCTACGACGTGATCACCGGCGGAGCGCAGCTCTTCCTGGTCCAGAGCAACAACGCGACCTACGTCGGCACCGGCCAGGTCGCTCAGCAGTTCGCCATCACCCGGACGCGAGCGATGGAGACCCGCCGGGAGATCGCCGTGGCCACCACCAACGGAGTGTCCGGCTTCATCGGTCGGGACGGTCGTGTGCAGTGGAGGTCGCGCGAGCGTACTGCGGCCTCGACCGTGGTGACGATGCCGCTGCGCACCGACATCACCCCGGCGGTCAGGATCGCCCCATGGCTGGAGCGCGGTCTCGCGCTCATCGCTCTGGGCGGCTGCCTCACGGCGATGATCGGCCGCGGCTCCACGAGTCGGTCCAGAACGGCAGGATCGTGATGATCATCGTGACCAGCTTGCTCTGTACCGCGGCGGTGATGGTGGCGACCAGCCTGGCCGGCGGTCCGACGCGACGCCCTGCCGCACCACTGTTGCCGGGTTTGCTGTGGGCGGCCGGAGCCTGGAGCGCCGGCCTGCTGCTGTGGGACCTGTGGCACCGCGGTGCCGTCACCGTGGCATCAGCCGCGACGATCCTGACCGTCGGGGCTGCGGCGACGATCTGGCTGCGCTACGCGGCTGACAGCCCCCAAGCCGTCGTCGACGACTTCCAGCTCTGGGAACGCGAGCTCGACAGCCCGGAGGTGTCGGAGGAATGAGCATCTTGCCCGCAAGCGGCCAGAGGCGCAACAACGCGTACATCGGCTTCCAGGCCCACGCTGCAGGGAGGACTGTGTTGGCTGGATCTGCTGGGCAGCAACGACGCGTCGGAGGCCAGGACGTGCCCGGCGCTATGGCCCACCGCAGTACGACCGATCAGGCAAGCCCAGATCGATGCCTCCCCCGTTTCGGTCTCCGGACTCTGCTCTCCCGTTGGGCCGCGCTGATCACGGTCCTGGTCAGCATTGGGCTGATGCACCCCATGATGTTGACGTCAGCCCAACCGGTGCCGGTGAGCAGTTCGTCGGGGCATCACGCACCAGCGGCCGCGCAGCCGATTCATGCCGCAGCCACAGCTAGCATCCCGCGCAGTCAACGGCCCACAGATCGGTACCCGACGAGTGGCTGCCCTCACTGTGTCGCGATCTCCGCCGGCGGCTCATCGCCGGACAGACCGCCCGGCGCGATGGGTTGCATCGCTGCCGCCGGCTGCGTGACGGCCATCGTCTTGCTGGCGGTAGCTGTGGCCGTTCGCGGTCGAACCGGCGGCCGGTGGTGGTATTGCCGAGCCCGCAGCATCGGATTGGCACTCGGAGGCATTGCGCATCGAGCCCGCCGATCGGCACCCAGTCTCATAGAACTGTCGATCCTTCGGACCTGACATGGCACGCAGGGCCACCGACCGTTGGGCGGGCCGTCTCGTCTCGGCCGATCCAGTGACATGGCCCTGCCGTGCTCGGTCGATCACGGCCGGCTCCGGCGGGGCGGAGCGTCTACTGGGCCGACGATCTCAAGCACCTTGCAGCGATCGTCGTGCCCGTCAGCCGTCACACCCGCTTTGGCCACCGCACGCCCGGTCGAGCAGCCAGACAAGCTCCCCAGACTCCGCAGGACGACAGGAACACAGGACCGTGAATCAGAAGCGACCGAAGAACAAGCACTCTCGCGGTGCACAGAACAACCGCGAACCCGGATCGGCGCGCGCCCGCGCCCGGCTGGCGGAGATGAAGCGACAGGACGCTCGCGCCCGGACGCGGCGACGCTTCCTGGTCCTCGTCACCGCGGTCATCGTCGCCGGTGCTCTCGGGATCGGCATCTGGCTGGTGGCCCGGCAAGGATCAGCGCCCGACGCCGCCGGACCCGTGGCCGGCACCACGGGACGGCGCGACATGCCGCCGTGGGGGCTGCCGGCCGACCCGGCCCGCCTGGCCGAAGCCGCCGGACTGCAGGCATCGAACATGGAGGGCACCGCCGCGCACTTCCACTCCCATCTCGACATCACCGTCAACGGCCAGCCGCTGGCGGTGCCGGGCTCGCTCGGCGTCGACCCGAAGACCGGATCGATGTCGGAACTGCACACCCATGACGAACGCGGCGTGCTGCACGTCGAGTCGCACAAGACCGACGGCAAATACACCCTCGGCCAACTGTTCGCCGAATGGGACGTACGACTCGACGGCCAAGGCATCGGAGGGCTGAACAACACCGAGACCGACAGCCTGCGCGCCTACGTCGACGGCAAACGCTTCAGCGGCAACCCCGCCACGATCCAACTCGGCCAGCGACGCCCAATCTCACTGATCTACGGGCCGCGCAACGCGACCGACGATCCCGCCCCGACCTTTGCCTTCGACGACAATGAGTGATCCCCGCCCCACCAGCAGATCCGACACCGAGTACGCCCCGAGCAACCGCTCCGCCCGGCCCGCATCAACCCCAGATCCCAGCAGCCGAAGGTCTCGTCACAACGACGCACCGGTGATCGGGTTCCTCGGCGGACTGCGCTTCCTCTGGGCTCAGCTGATCACCATGCGTACAGCGCTGGTACTACTTTTCCTGCTGGCCCTGGCGGCAGTGCCCGGCTCCCTGGTGCCGCAGCAGAACATATCGCCGGTGCGCGTCAAGACCTTCCTACAGCAGCACAAAACACTGGGCCCGATCTATGACAAGGCCGGACTCTTCGACGTCTACACCTCGCCGTGGTTCTCCGCGATCTACATCCTGCTGTTCATCAGCCTGATCGGCTGCATCATCCCGCGAATCCGGGTCTATCTCCGAGCCGTACGAGCACGGCCACCCCGCACCCCCCGCCACCTCCACCGACTGCCCGCCTACGCATCGGTCGACCTCCCCGAATCCGAACCCGACCAGACCGCCTCCGACAACGAGGCAGTCATCGCTCAACTGCGCGACAACCTGCGCGCCAGACGCTACCGGGTCGCCCGGCACCCCGACGGGTCCCTGGCGGCCGAGCGAGGCTATCTGCGGGAAGCGGGCAACCTCGTCTTCCACATCAGCCTGGTGTTCCTGCTGGTCGGCGTGGCAGTGGTCTGGCTGACCAACTTCCGCGGCGACCGGGCGCTGGTCGTCGGAGGGAATAGCTTCACCAACGACCTGGTGCAATACGACGACTTCAAGGCCGGCCCGCTGTTCCGGCAGTCCTCGCTGACCCCGTTCAGCATCAAGGTCGACAGCTTCGACGTGAAGTTCGAGACCGGCAACGTCCAGCGCGGTGCAGCCAGGGAGTTCAAGGCCGTCGTCACCGTCACCGACCGTCCCGGCGACAAGCCGCGGCAAGAGGTCCTGCGGGTCAACCATCCACTCAACCTCGCCGGTGGTGAAAAGATCCACCTGATCGCCTGGGGATACGCGCCCATCGTGACGGTGAAGGACGGCACCGGCAACGTCGTCTACTCCGGCCCGGTGATCTTCCTGCCGCAGGACGGAAACTTCACCTCCGCCGGAGCGATCAGCGCGCCCGACGCCAGACCCCGCAAACTCGGCTTCGAAGGATTCTTCCTGCCCAGCGCCTACATGGACAGCTCCGGGCCCAGATCGGTGTTCCCCGACGCGCTCAATCCCCAACTGTTCCTCAACGCCTGGTCGGGCAAGCCCACCGCCGAGACCGGCCAACCCCAGAGCGTCTACTCCCTCAACACCCGCGGCATGAGCCAGATCATGAACCCGAAGGACCCCAAACAGCCGCTGCGATTCATCCTCCGGCCCGGCTACATCCAAAAACTGCCCAACGGGCAGGGATCCATCCAACTGGACGGCGTGCAGCGCTGGATCAAGATCCAGGTCGGCGACTCCCCCGGCGCGCCCATCACCCTCGTCGCGATCGGAACCGCCGTGCTGGGGCTCAGCTTCTCGTTGTTCATCCGTCCCCGGCGAATCTGGGCACGGATCCGACGGGTAGACGACCACGACCTCCTCGAGGTCGCCGGACTCGACCGGGCCGATGCCCGCACCGGCTTGACCGAAGACGTCGAAGCCCTCGCCAACGGCATCGACCGGCAACCAGCCACACGCAACCGCACACCACCCCGGCGCGGAAGCGGACCAGCGGAACCGGACTCGACCACCGACAACCATTTATCGAAGGAGACGGCATGACGATCGACTACTTCTCCAACCTCGCACTGGTCACCGCCACCGTGATCTACGCCCTGGCCCTCACCATGCACAGCATCGAATGGGCAGCCGCACGAAAAGTCACCGCCGCGCGAAACACCGCCGACGGGCGGGAGCGCGAGGCAGCGGACGACATCGAGACCGGGACCCACCCCGACGCACGGGCACAGATCAGCCGCGCGTCGGAGGCCTCGGCGTCCACCGTGACGATCACCCGGACCGTCGCCCAGGCCCCGCCTGACCCACCGACCTCCGAGCACGAACGCCCAACCGACGACGCCCTTATGAGCGATTCAATGCCGCAGCGGCGGACCCAGATGTTCGGTCGGCTGGGCATCTCATTCACCCTGATCGGATTGATGTGCGCGATCGCCGGCGTCGCCGCCCGAGGCATCGCCGCACACCGCTGGCCACTGGGCAACATGTTCGAGTTCACCACCATGGCGATGGTGCTCATCGTCGCCGGCTACCTCGTGCTGGCCAAGATGGGGATGCGCTGGCTCGGCCTGCCCATCACCATGATCGCCACGGTCGGCAACGGCCTGGCCGTGACCGTGTTCTACGTCGCCGTCGCCGGCCTGGTCCCATCACTGAGCTCCTACTGGTTCATCATCCACATCACCGCAGCAACCATCAGCGGAGCAACATTCAACATCGGCGGCGCGGTCTCGATCCTGTACATGATCAAGAAGCGGGCCGAGAACAAGGGAACCGACAAGGGCTACCTCCTGCGACTCCCAGACTCCCGCCGGATGGACGTGATCGCCTACCGGCTGTTCGCCTTCGCCTTCCCGCTGTGGACGTTCACCATCGCGGCCGGCGCAGTCTGGGCCGAGTACGCCTGGGGCCGCTACTGGGGCTGGGACCCGAAGGAGGTCTGGGCGCTCGTCACCTGGGTGATCTTCGCCTGCTACCTCCACGCCCGATCGACCGCCGGATGGAAGGGCGCGCGGGCCGCAGTCATCGCACTGCTCGGGGTCGCCGTCTTCTGGTTCAACTTCATCGGCGTGAACCTCCTGCTCGCCGGACTCCACTCCTACGCCGGCATCTGACCCAACAAGCCGGGACGGAGCAGTATGGCAGCCGAGCAAGTGGACTTCCGAACACGTTCCGAATACCTTTGATCTCATGACGTCTACAGCCGACTCCTCCGCGGTCACCCGGCGCTCCTCGGACCTGAGCAAGCACTCGGCCGAGGTGTTCGCCGAGGCCGAGGACCACCCCGTCACGGTGACCCGCCGCGACGCCGAGCCCCTGCTGCTGATGTCGCAGCGCGAGGCCGACGCCCGAGCCGAGCTTTTGGACATCGCCGGAGCGCTCATCGCGGCGACGCTCGAGGACGGGCCGCTCACCGAGCGCATGGCCAGCCGGTACCCGTGGATGTACGCGCTCAGCGCCCAGGACCGCAAGGAGTGCGCCCGCGACCTCGTCGACGCCGCCCGGGCGTCGTTCTCCACGCAGCAGCCGCACCTGGCGATCGCCCAGCTCACCAGCTGGCGCGAGACGGCAACGGCGATCGCAGCGGGCCTGGGCTCGCAGCCGGTCGAGTGGCTCGACGAGGACGCGGTTGCTGTTAGCGATGATCGTCAAGCGGATATGAGCGTGCCCGAGGACGGCGTGGTCTCGCGACCGATGAAGAGGTCGGAGCACGTGCTGAAGCACGCCGCCAAGCAATCAGAGATCGCCTGGCGCGACCTCGTGGCCACGATCGGGGACCCGATGAGCGATGCCTGGGACTTCCTGACCCGCACGCCCCTGGCGACGACCTCGGCCAACTACCCGCTCGAGGGATCCCTCGGCGTGGTCACCCGAGGCGGCCGCACCTTCCAGCGCTGGCAGCACGACATCATGGCGAAGAGCGCCGTGCAGGTCTGGTTCTACGTCGACGGCGGCACCGTGCACCTGGAAAGGGTCCACGCCGCGCATGACCACGGGACCGAGTAGCCCGGCATGGGAGCCTTCACTCCGCGGGTGATGCGGCTGCTCACCGACCAGCTGACTGCCACGCCGATGCGCGAGATCGACGCGCTGTTCGACGACCGCGGCGTCGCCCTCGGCCCGCCGCAGCCGCGCGAGAACGACGAGAGCGTCCGGCGCGAGCGGATGCGGCGGTACCTCGCGACCCTCGACCTGGACGACGCCGCCGACGCTCAGCGGCTGGCCGCCGTGCTCGGCGACGTGCTGCAGAGCATCGTCCAGGACACGTCCACCGGTTGGGGCAGCAACGACGGGCTGCGCGACAAGTGGGCCCGGATCCTGCGCGAGGACGGCTTCGACGTCGACGAGGCCACCGGCACCGTCCGCCTCGGCCGGGCCAGCGCGAACCTGACCGAGCACGCGCTCAACGCCCTCCCCGACCCGCAGTCCATCCAGGACCACCTGCGCCGACTCGGCGACAGCGTCGACACCGACCCACGGCTCGCCGTCAGCACCGCCAAGGCACTCATCGAGTCCACCGCCAAGTGCGTCCTCACTGCCCGCGGGCAGACCTACACCCGCGCGGCGAAGGTCCCCGCCCTGGTCAACGCTGCCCAGGAATCGCTCGGCCTCGCACCGAAATCGGTCAGCGACGAGGACCGAGCCCTCCGCCAGGCACTCCAATCGCTGATCACCCTCACCCAGAGCGTCACCGAACTCAGGAACAGCGTCGGCATCGACCACGGAGCCGAGGAGGTGCCGAGATGGGTGCGCCCACGGCACGCCCGCCTCGTCGTCGGCGCGGCCCAGGTTTGGTGCCAGCTCATGCTCGAGACCCTCGCCGACCCCGACGCGCCCTGGCGGCGCTCGGCGACCTGACAAGGGCTGATGTCGGTGGCAGGGCTCGCAGTCCTGGTTCACGCTGTCAGACGTTGCCCTTAGACCTTGCAGGGTCTACACTAGCGCTGTGTGGAGCGTGGACATCGAGCAGATCGCAGGATGGCTCGCTTCGCTGGACGACGACTCGCGCGAGCAGGTGATCGCCGCCATCGAGCTGCTGGAGGACCGCGGCCCGCAGCTCGGACGGCCCATCGTCGACACGGTGACGGCGTCCAGGCATCGCAACATGAAGGAGCTCCGGCCAGGGTCCTCCGGACGTTCCGAGCTCCGGGTCCTATTCGCCTTCGACCCCGAGCGATCGGCCATCATGCTGATCGCCGGCGACAAGGCGGGCAACTGGACCCGCTGGTACAAGAAGAACATCCCGCTGGCCGACGACCTGTTCGACGACCACCTGCGCAGGCTGAGAGGAGAGTGACCGAGATGACCATGACCCTTAAGGACTTCGTCGCCGAGCACCCCGTGGATCGCGAGCACGTCGAGGCCCACAAGGAGAGGATGCTCGCCGAAGTCCGCGCCTACCGCCTCCGCGAACTGCGCGAGCAGGCCGGACTCACCCAGGCGCAGCTCGCCGAACGCATCGGCGTCGGCCAGCGCCAGGTCTCCAAGATCGAGCACGGCGACCTCGACAGCGCGAAGATCGGCACGATCCGCAGCTACCTCGAGGCCGTCGGCGGCGGACTCGCGATCGAGTACGTGATGGGCGATCAGCGCATTCAGGTCGCCTGACACTGGGCGGACCACCCGTCTGTGGCCGCGGTGGCACGACTGCTCACCTACCGTCTTCGCTGGCAGCGCGGACAGAGGTGGCTCGACCGATTCATGAAGCGCTCGCGCACGATCGGGGTGCCGCAGCGCTTGCACGGGCGGCCTTCTTGGCCATAGACATTCAACGAGTTTCTTCCCAACTTCCCACGATAGATACATTGAAAAACTGGGAGCCTCTGAAGGTGGCGTTTCCGCTGGTCAGAGGATACTTCACGGTGAGACGACGCGTGAAGGACGCGCACTGCCTACACACCAGAGTACGGCCTCAGGACTTCAACATGTCAACGGCCCGGTCGAAGGAAGAATCGGGCATCCGTGACCGTGGGCACAGGATGCCTCCGCCAACGAAGATGGGCACTGCGTCGGCTACGACGCAGTCCCGGCCTCCCCTTCTCTTCTTCTCTTGGCGTCCTGTTCGAGCAGGTGGTCCGTGAAGACCTTGGCGATGAACGTCGTCTGCTCCCGCGTCAGCGGCGGCGCGGCCTGGCGGATCTTCCGGACGTGCTCGGCGTGCGCGGTCAGGCCGAACGCCCGGGTCCAGGTCGGAGACCCGGATCAGCGTCTTGATGACCATGCGTCCGTCGCGTCCGTCCACCTTCTCGGTCCGGGCGGGGAGCCTGCCCTGCCAGACGCGCCGCCAGCTGCTCTTGCTGCAGCCGTGGCGCTCTGCCGAGGCGGCGACGTCGAGCCATTCGTCCACGGCCATCGGCCAGGGTTGTGGTCACTCGGTTTCTGCGCTCTGCCGGTCGTCGGCAGAGCGCGCTGGCTCCGGGGCGCAGCAGTCTGCCTCAGTCTTCCGGAGGCTGGCGCGGCGGCGACGGCTGAGGGTCCCGATCAGCAGCACGACGATCACGGCGGCGACGGACACTCCGGTGACGACACCGACGTGTCCTTGGACCCAGCCCGACACCGCAGTGGCGACTCCGGCGACGGCGTTGGTGCGACTGGAGGCGGCAGCGTCGCCGGTGGCGGCCGGGTACCAGTACCAGGCCAGATAGGCACCGGTGAGTACGAGGACGAAGGCAGTAATCCTGGGCCCATAGCGCGCCAGCGATGCGATGCGTCGCGACAGCGCCGAACCTGCTGCGGCGGCGGCAACGGCGACGATCAGCAAGACGGTGGCAGAGCCCGCGGCGTACACGCCGAACACGAGGAGCAGCCCTGCGAAGCTGGCTGTGGCCTGGGCCTGCGCGATGACGGCCAGGAGTACGCCGAAGGTGCACGACAGCGACGCCACGGCGTAGCCGACCCCGAAGAGGACCATGCGTGCGGTGCTCGGAGGGCGGTCCGTGACTCGGGAAGGGATGCTGGGCAGTCGGAGCGAGAAAGACCGGCCTGTCAGCATCGCCGCGCCGAACAGGACGAGCATGACGCCGACGGCGAGCCCCAGCACGGGAGCGGCCTGGATTAGGCTCCGCGCTCCGGCGCTCACAGCGATGCCTGCCAGCGCGAGCGTTCCCGCGAACCCGATGGTCACCGCGACGCCGGCACGCAGCGACCGCAGGAGTCGCACCGGTGCCGGGGAGGAGGCGGCGTCCCCGAGCGCGTGGGTGATCCACGCCGGGAGCAGGGCAAAGCCGCAGGGATTGACCGGGGCGATCATCCCGGCGGCGAAAGCGAGCGCGAGAAGTCCACCCATGGCTCAGGCCCCGGCCTTCTCGAGCTCGGCGACGATCGTGTCGGCGGCGGGGTCGGTGGCGCGGAATGTCACCTTGCCGTCGGCGTCGACGATGATCAGGGTGGACAGCGCGGCGACGTCGAAGCGCTGCGACAGGACCGCGCCCTCGTCGATGGCGGCGGGGACGTGTTCGGCCTCGACGTACTCCATGAAGCCCTCAATGGTCTCCTTGGGCTCGCGCGGATCCATGTCGACGGCGAGGAACTGTGCATCAGTGCCGTTGTCCTCGGCGCTGGCGGCGGCTTCACCGAGGGACCGGACGCCGCCGACGCATTCGCCGCAGCCGACGGAGAAGAAGAACACGGCGGTGGGCTTCCCAGCGGCTGGCAGGCTGATTTGCTGGCCGTCGATACTGGTCACGGGTGCGGGCGAGCCGGCGTCTGCGGAGGACCTGTCCTCGTCGGCGCTACCACAGGCACTCAAGGCCAGAGAACCCACGATCAGGAGGCCTGCGAGCGAAAGGGTTGTGCGGCGGGTGAGGGATATCGTCATCGGTTCTGGTCGTCCTTCGGGTCGGCGGGGTGGGTGGGGTCGGTCGGCAGGCAGCAGTCGGGTCCGGTGCGGCCGTGGCGGGCTCGGCGGCGGGCGACGACCAGCAGGACGAGCGCGACGAGCGCGATGCCCGCACCGATCACCCAGGGGCTGCCGAGGAGGCCTCCGACGCCGGCGAGCACTCCCCCGGCTATGAGCAATGGCAGTGCGCAGCAGACGGCCATGAGCAGCACTGCACCTGCCCCGAAGAGCAGGCCTCCGCCACCTGGCCGGTCATAGTGTTCTGATGTCATCTGTATCTCGAATCTCTCGAAGCCTTGGGTCAGCAGCAGCGGCGGCAGTCGTCGGCCGCCGAGACATCACCCTGGGACCGGTCGAGCAGGCGCGCGGCGAGTTCGGCTCCGATCCGATGCGCCTCGGCCACCGGCACCGCCTCGGCCCCGGGATGCTCGGCGAGCCACTCGGCAGCGTCGCCAACAGAGGTGAAGTAGTGCACCTGGTTGCAGAACGACGATCGGATCGAGGTGATCTGGTCCGGATTCATCAGCGAGACCACGGCAGTGGCGGGCTCGATGCTTATGGCTCCGGCGACCGGATCGACGGCGACGCGGATCATCTCGCCGCTGGCCGGGGAGACCGACTCCACGCGCGCTGGGCGGCCGAGAAGCGCCGGGAAGACCAGGGTGTCCAGCGCGCACCAGGTGTAGAGCCCTTCTCCTGACGCGGTGAACCGGTGCGGGGTGGGCCGCAGGGTGAGGCCCTGGCCGACGATCCGACCCAGGTCGTCGTACTCGGTGTCGGGCACCGCTGCCAGCCCGCTCCTGACCTGCTCGGGTGTGCGGCCCGCGGCCGTGGCGAGCTGCTCGACCGTGACGGGATCGCCGTCGGCGAGAAGCCGAAGCAGCGGGATCAGCAGGCCGGGATCGAGGCCGGTCTCCTCGGTCCGGCTGAGCCGCTCGGGCAGTCGTGTGCTGAGATCGGTCATTGCGGATTCCTCCAGTTCTGGGTTCGGGTATTCGCTGTCTTCAGGACGGGTCATGCGCAGCAGGACAGCTTGGCGACGTCGGCGGTGAAGGCCTTGGCGACGATCCGGATGCCCTCGGCCATGGTCAGGTAGGGTGCCCAGGCGTCGGCGACCTCGGCGATGGTCTTGCCGAGCACGTGGACCCCGGCGGCGGCCAGCTCCCCCGCGTCCTTGGCGACCGCGGTCAGCCCCAGGATCTCCCCGGTGTCCGCGTCGGCGACCATCTTGATGAAGCCGCGGGTGTCGCGATTGACCAGCGCGCGGGGCACGTAGTGCAGGGGCAGGACGCGGCAGTCGCAGCGGATCCCCGCCTCGAGGACCTGCTTCTCGGTCATCCCGACCGCGCCGATGGCAGGAGAGGTGAACGTCACCCGGGGCAGCCTCGCGTAGTCCACCGGCTTTTGGGCATCTGTGAACGCGTTCTCAGCCACGAGGGTGCCGTGGTGGGCGGCGACATAGACGAACTCGGGGTGCCCGGTGACGTCCCCCGCGGCCCAGACCCGGGGGTTGGACGACTGCAGCTGGTCAGAGACGACGATCTGCCCGGCGTCGCCAGTCTTCACCTCCACCGCCTCGAGGTTGAGTCCCTCGGTGACCGGCCGTCGGCCGAGCGCGACCAGAACCTGGTCGGCGCGGAAGTCCTGCGATCCGCCGGACACGTCGGCGGTGACGACGACCTGTCCGTCCGCGTCGCGGGCGACGCGGGTCGGGACCACTCGGCGGACCACTCGGATGCCCTCGTCGGAGAAGACCTCGGCCAGGGCATTGGACACCTCCAGCTCCTCCTTCGACGCCAGCCGGGAACGGACCAGCAGGGTCACCTTCGCCCCGAGACGCGCATACAGCTGGGCCTGCTCCAGCGCCACGTAGCCGCCGCCGAGCACCAGCAGCGACTTCGGCACCGCCGTCAGCTCCATCGCCGTGGTCGAGGTCAGGTACCCGGCCTCTTCCAGGCCCTCGATCGGCGGGGCCCATGGCCGGGATCCGGTCGCGACCAGGTACTGGTCAGCCTCGATGGTCCCGACGGCCCCGTCGGGTCCGACGACCTCCAGGACCGGCGCGTCGGGGGTGCCGGCGAACGAGGCGTCGCCCTTGCGGACGTGCCATCCGTACGCCTCGGCGACATCGACGTACTTCTCGCCTCGCAGGCCCTCGACCAGGTCCTGCTTGCTCCCGATCAGCGCCGGCATGTCCACCGGATCCGCCGACGTTTCGATCCCCGGGAAACGGTCGGCGGCGTCGGCCGCGGAGTGCCGCGCGTCGGCGGCGGCGATGAGCGCCTTCGACGGCACGCAGCCGGTGTTCACGCAGGTTCCGCCGAGCGTCCCGCGCTCGATCATCACCACCGACTTGCCGAGCGTGTTCGCACGGATCGCGGCGGCGAACGCTCCGCCGCCCGATCCGATGATGGCGAGGTCGTACTTCGTAGGCATCCCTGCTCCTGTCAGTCCTTGGTCTTCTGTTCCGTCATCAACTATGCTGGACCTTCCAGTACAGGGGAAGGTCAAGTACGGCCGCGACACGATCGGAGGACGGCGTGAAGATCGGGGAGCTCGCACAGGCGGCCGGCACCACGGCCAAGACCCTGAGGTTCTACGAGGAGCAGGGGCTGCTACCGCCGCCCGGCAGGACGTCGTCGGGGTACCGTGACTACCCGCCGGACGCGATCGCACGTGTCGACTTCGTCCACCGCGGCCAGGCCGCCGGCCTCACCCTCGCCCAGATCCGCCAGATCATGGACATCCGCGACGCCGGACGTGCCCCGTGCGACCACGTGCGCGACCTGCTCGACGCGCGCCTGCACGACATCGAGCAGCAGATCTCCCAGCTGTCCGCACTGCGCGACACCATCACGGACCTCCGGGACGATGCAGCGCACCCCGAGCCGGAGACCTGCAGCGCCGATCAGGTGTGTCGCTACCTGTAGGTCCTCGTCAGACGTCGAAAGTTGTGAAAGGAAGACCGTCAGTCAGCCTCGACGGCTTCGTCGATTGAACGGGTCTCATGGACCGCCGCTGCAAGTCAGTGCCCACCCCGAACTGGGCAAATCGCCCTGTCCTCACCACTGCCGGTTCGTGCCGTGGAACTGCAGTGTCCGCATCGACGCCCACGCGCGGTGCGAGAGAATACCGTGACCGGAGCGCTTCTGGAGCGACGGTGATCGTCCTACATTGACGTATCGGGAAACGAGGCGACGCCATGGCGATGTAGCCCGATCCCCTGTTTGTGATCGCGTCGCAGGCGACCGATCGAACTAGCGTTTCCGCTGGCAGACAGGGCAGAAGAAACTCGATCGGTTCATGAACTTCTCCCGCACGATCGACGTCCCGCAGCGCATGCAAGGCTGGCCAGCAAGACCGTAGGCATTCAGGCTGCGGGCAAAATAGCCGCTGCTGCCGGCCACGTCGACATAGAGGGAGTCGAACGATGTACCGCCCTGGGCAAGAGCAGCGGCCATGACCTCCCGCGCCGCGTCGACCAGCGCTGAGATCCTTGGCTTGCTCAACGACGAGGCTGCCGTCTCCCCCTGCTCCTTGGCAGCCCACAGTGCCTCGTCGGCGTAGATGTTCCCGATGCCGGACACCACCGTCTGGTCCAGCAACACGCGCTTGATCCCGGTGCTCCTGGCCTTGATCCGCGCGACCGCCGCCGGCTGGTCGAACTGCGGGTCGAAGGGATCCCTCGCGATGTGGGCGATCAGCGAGGGCAGCACCGCTCCGCCCTCGTCGTACAGCAGATGGCCGAACGTGCGCTGGTCGTCGAACCGCAGATCGTGGCCTCCGTCGGTGAAGGTGAAGCGCGCCCGCTCGTGCGCGGCGACTGCGGCATCAGGGGACGAAATGAGCATCTGCCCGCTCATCCCCAGATGCATCAGCAACGCATCTGCACCGTCCAGGATCAGCCACAGGTACTTGCCGCGGCGCGCAGTCCCCGTGATCGTCGCACCGACCATCCGTGCTGCGAGATCCGCCGGACCGCCCACATGACGTCGCGCCGCACGCGGATGCAGAACAGTCGCCGAGGCGATCGTCCGGCCACGGACATGATCGTCGATCCCCCGACGCACGACCTCGACCTCAGGCAATTCAGGCACAGGCCACACCTCGCAGACTCCGCGACCCGACTTTGTGTCGGTGCGCTACTAAATGGGCTGGACCGTTGAGCTGCTTGTCCAGAGCCCTTCGTGCCAGGTCAGACCGCAATATCGCTTGTCGACGCATGGCCGATGCCCGGCACAGACAATCGCGACCTTCGTGTGCACGGCTTCCTTCGACTCGCTCTACGTCAATGTCGAGGTAGCCGGACCGGCCGTCGACGTTCACGTACAGGTCGTCGAAGCTGGTCCCGCCCACGTCGAGCGCCCGGCGCATGACGGCCTCGGCGCCGTCCAGGACCCGCCGGGCACGTCCACGGGTGAGCGACTCGCCAGGGGCGTCGAAGCGGGTGCGGGCGGCCCACAGACCCTCGTCGGCGTAGATGTTCCCGATCCCGCTGACCAGGGACTGGTCCAGCAGCAGGGCCTTGATCGGGGCGCGCCGCGCGCGCATCACCGCGATCACCGCCTCGCGGTCCTGGGCGGGGTCGAGCAGGTCGCGGCCGATGCCGACCACGTCGGCCGGCAGCAGGTCGTCGATCGAGTCCGGGGTTGCGGGGAGCCCGTCGGCGTCCTGTTCGAGCGCACTCGTCCACAGACCGCCGAAGATGCGCTGGTCCACGAAGTCGACCTGCGCGCCGTCGTCCAGATGGAGCACGATGCGGCGATGCCTGTGCGGATCGCTGGCCGGGCCCTCGCCGCGCGGGGCGGGGGCCGACGGCGCGACGGTCCCCGCGTCAGCCTCCCCGCCGTCCTCCGCCTCGGGCGCTCCGCCGCGGACGCGCATCTGGCCGCTCATGCCCAGGTGCGTCATGAGCGCCTCGCCGAGCTCGTCGCCGCGCTCGTCCTGCAGACGCCACCACAGGAACTTCCCGCGCCGCTCGAGCCGGGCGACGCGGGCACCGGTGACGGCCTGCACGAACGCGTCCGGCCCGCCGATCTGGCGGCGCAGGGATCGCGGCTCGTGGACGTCGACGCGGGTGATGACGCGGCCGTCCACGTGCGGGGCGAGGCCGCGGCGGACCACCTCCACCTCGGGCAGCTCGGGCATGGGCGGGCTCCGGTTCAGCCGCGCGGGAGCACGGACTCGCCGCGGGCCTCCAGGAGGCTGCGCACGGCGTGCTGGGCGGCGGCGAGCTCGGCGTCCTTCTTCGAGGCGCCCTCGCCGCTCGCGGTGACGATGCCGGCGATGGTCGCGGTCGCGGTGTAGGTCTTCGCGTGCTCGGGGCCGGTGCCGGTGATCTCGTAGACGGGCACCGTCCCGGTCTCCGCGGCGATCTCCTGCAGGCGCGTCTTGAAGTCGTACCCGGCCTCGAGGATCTCGTCGCTCTCGAGCAGCGGGCGCAGCAGCTCGAGCACGTACCGGCGGGAGACGTCCTGTCCGCACGAGAGGTGCACGGCGCCGATCAGCGCCTCCATGGTGTCGGCGAGGATCGAGGCCTTGTCTCGGCCGCCCGAGAGGTCCTCGCCGCGGCCCAGCTTCACGTACTGGCCCAGCTCGATGCGTCGGCCGATGAGCGCGAGCGCGCGCGTGTTCACCGTGGCAGCGCGGCGCTTGGCGAGGTCCCCCTCGGGCAGCGTCGGATGGACGGTGTAGAGCTCCTCCGTGGTCGCGAGCTGCAGCACGGCGTCGCCCAGGAACTCGAGGCGCTCGTTGTGCGGGATCTGCTCGTGCTCGTAGGAGTACGAGCGGTGCGTGAGCGCGAGGTCGAGCAGCCCGGACTCGGTGAGCCGGCGTGCCTGGTCGGGGAACAGGGGCAGCGTCGCGAGAAGCTCCTGGGGATCCCTCGCCTCGGTGGACCGCCGTGAGCGGGCCATCAGCGCTCCTCGTCGACGGGCGCGCCGTCGTCGGGATCGCCGCCGTCGGTGTGGTCGGCGTCGGACCCGCCGTCGGCCCCGGCGCGCTCGGATTCGCCCGCGTCGGCCGACTGCCCCTCGCCGCCGAGCAGGCCGCTCAGGGCCGCCCAGCGCGGGTCGATCACGTCGTGGTGGTGGTCGGGATCGTCCTCGAGGCGCGCTCCGCACTGGGCGCACAGACCCATGCACGAGGGCTTGCACAGCGGGCGCTCCTCGGCCTCGAGCGCGATGACGTCGTGCACGAGGGGGCCGAGGTCGACGTCGTCGCCGCTGAGGGCGGGGACGTCGTCCTCCTCGTCGGCCTTGATCTTCTCGGGGTAGCTGAAGAGCTCGTCGATGCGGGCGTCGACCTCGCGCTCGAGCGGGTCCAGGCAGCGGGAGCACTCGCCGGTGACGCGGGCCCCGACGGTGCCGCTGACGAAGATGCCCTCGGCCACGGACTCGAGCTCGGCGTCGAGGCTGATCGACTCGCCCGCGGGGACGGTCAGGGCGAGGTTGCCGACCTTCTGGTCGCCCACCTGGACGGCGCGGTCCACGTGCCGGTGTGCTCCCGGGCGGCCGATGAGGTCGACGACGTCGAAACGGAGGTCGAGATCGTCGGGCGCGGGGATGCTGGCTCGAATGTTCACGGCCCCAGGATACGAGCGGGAGCGCCGGCGGGGCTCGGGGCGCGCGGGTCGGGGTGACGGGTCCGACCCGGGCGTCAGGACCCCGACGGGCCCGTGGGCTCCTCGCGCTCGGCGAGCGCCGCCTCGAGGGCGCGGCGGGAGGCCTCGGGGAGCATGTCGTCGATCGGGCCGCCCAGCTGGGACACCTCGCGCACGAGGCTCGAGGAGATGTGGGAGTACCGGGCGTCGGTGAGCAGGAAGACGGTGTCGACGTGCGCGAGATGCTGGTTCATGCGCGCCATCGGCTCCTCGTAGGCGAGGTCGATCTGGCCCCGCATGCCGCGCACCACGGCCCGTGCGCCGTGCTCGCGGCAGAAGTCGACCAGAAGTCCGCGCGGCAGCACGGCGCTCGTGACCTTGGGGTCGAGCCCCTCGGCCCGGATGGTCTCGTCGATCGCCTGCTGGCGCGCCTCGAGGCTCAGCATCCCCTTCTTGTTGGGGTTGTGGGAGATCGCGATGATCAGCCGGCTGCACAGCATCGCGGCCCGGCGGGCGAGGTCCAGATGGCCGAGGGTGAACGGGTCGAAGGAGCCCGGCAGGACGATGGTGCTCATGGAGGAAGCCTAATCGGCCGACGGCGACTGCCCGGCGGGCGCTTCGCCGGGGTGCTGCGCGTGCCACTCCTCCTCGAGGATCGCCCAGGTCATGCCGTCCATCCAGCCGCGGGTCGCGTGCAGCGACTCCCCGCGGAAGATGCCCTCGCAGCGCAGGCCGATCTTCTCCATGATCCGGGCCGAGGGCGCGTTCGCGGCGAAGCAGCTGGCCTCCACGCGGTGCAGTCCCAGCCCGGCGATGGCGATGCTCAGGAGCGCCGCAGCGTACTCGGTGCCGAGCCCCTGGCCGTGCACCTCCGGGTCGAGGACCCAGGACAGCTCGCCCTGGCTGCGGTGGGCGGCGGCGATCGCCTGACGCTGGGACCAGGCATCCTGGACCATCACGCCGCCCACGGCGACGACCCGGCCGTCGAGCTCCCCGACGATCCGGGCCGCGAGCGACTGCTCCCAGGTCTCGATGTGCGCGGCGCGCGAGGCCGGCAGGCCGTAGGTCCATTCGTGGACCTCCGGCCTGCCGTACCAGGGCCAGATCGCCTCGGCGTCCTCGGCGCGGGCGCGGCGCAGCGTGAGCCGCTCCGTGCGGAGCGGCCAGTCGAGGTCTGCGAGCGTGATGGTCACCGCGCCAGGGTACGCACGTGAGGGCGGGCCGACGGCCGGGTGGCCGGAGGACCGGATGCTCGGGCGCTCAGGGCTTGCCGTGGGGGTCGCGGGCGTTGAGCATCTCGACCACCTGCGGATAGTCCCCGCGCACCTCGGCATAGCGCAGCACCTTCACGGCCTCCACCTGGATCTCGCGCAGGGAGGACGCATCCCCTGCCGCGAGGATCTCCATGACCTCGTCGGCGAAGGCGTCGAGCGGCATCGCCATCTCGTTCTCGGCGTGCCCGGGCATGAGGTCGGTGCGCACAGCCGGCGGCTCGAGCTCGAGCACGCGCACGTCCGTCCCCGCGAGCTGCAGGCGGATCGACTCGCTGAGCATGTGGATCGCGGCCTTGGTCGCGTTGTAGGTGGGGGTCGCTGCGAGCGGGGTGAAGGCGAGCCCGGAGGAGACCGTCATGATCGTCGCGTCCCCGCGGGAGACGAAGTGGTCCAGGAAGGCGGAGATGAGTCGGATTGGTCCCAGTACGTTGGTGGTGACGGTGGCCTCGGCGGTCTCGAGCAGACCCTCGGACGTCGTCCAGTCCTCCGCGCGCATGATCCCTGCCATCGCGATGAGGGTGTCGAGGTCCGGGTGCTCGGCGCGCACGGTGCGGGCGGCCGACTCGATGCTCCGCGTGTCGGTCACGTCCAGGGCCACGGTGCCGAGACCGGGGTGCTGGGCGGCGAGCTCGGCGAGCCGCTCGGTGCGTCGGCCGCCGATGATGACGGTGCTGCCGCGCTCCTGGAGGCGCAGGGCGAGGGCGAGACCGATGCCGCTGGTCGCGCCGGGGATGAAGATCGTGTGTCCGGTGAGTTCCATGGCGGGCAGTCTTCGCCGCGTCCGGGCCGCGCACCAGGGCCGGTGCATCGGGGGATCCGCGATCCCTGGTTGCGCGAGCGCGCTGACGGGATACTCGGGGCATGGATCCAGCGAGCACAGGGGCCGACGAGGCACCCGTCGCAGACGAGGCGCGCACGCGCGTGGAGCCCACGGGCGAGGCGCGGACCGGCGAGGCGCGGACGGGCATGGACCGGGAAGCGCTCGCAGGCTTCCTCGTCGCCCGCCGTGAGGCCATCACGCCGGCCGACGTGGGCCTGCCCGCCGGCACCCGCCGGCGCACACCGGGGCTCCGACGAGAAGAGGTCGCGCAGCTGGCGACGATGTCCGTCGACTACTTGACCCGGCTCGAGCAGAAACGCGGACCCCAGCCGTCGACCGCGATGCTCGCCTCGCTCGCCCGCGCCCTGCGGCTCACGGCCGACGAGCGGGACTACCTGTTCCGCGTCGCAGGACACAGCGCCCCGGACCGGTCGATCGCGCACTCCCACGTCGCGCCGGGGCTGCTGAGGGTGCTCGACCGGATCCCTGACGTGCCGGCGATGATCATCTCGAACCTCGCCGAGCCGCTCGTCCAGAACGAGCCCGCGCGGGCACTCTTCGGTGACGCCTCCCTGCTGGACGGATGGGAGCGCAGCGCGATCTTTCAGTGGTTCGCCCATCCCGAGACCTGCCGGGGCATGTACCCGCCGTCCGACCATGCCCGGCAGAGCCGCGCGCAGGTCGCGACCCTCCGCGCCGCCTACGGCGCGATGGGCCCGCGATCGCGGGCAGGTGAGCTGGCGCGGCTCCTGCATGCCCGCAGCGAGGAGTTCGCCCAGCTCTGGGACGCCCAGATCGTGGCGCGGCGCTTCGAGGACCACAAGGTCGTGATCCACCCGGAGGTCGGCGAGATCGAGGTGGACTGCCAGGCGCTGTTCACGGAGGACGAGACCCAGGTTCTTCTGGTGCTCACCGCTCCCCCGCACACGGAGGACGCGAGCAAGCTCGAGCTGCTGGCGGTGCTGGGGACGCAGGCCACGCAGGTCCGGTGAGCCGGATCGGTGCGCTGTCCGTGGGGATCACGGCGTCCACCGCGCCTCGATCGACCCGTGCGGCCTCGCGCCGGGATCGGTGCGCTGCTCGACCTCGGACACCGCGAATCCGACGTCCTTCAGAAGCCTCTCGAGCTCGGCCACGGGCCAGAAGTGTGCGGTCGTGATCGCGTGGTCGAAGGGTTCGATCCGAGGCCCGTCGAAGAAGCCGAGCAGCAGGGCACCGCCGGGGCGCAGCACCCGCCCGATGGACGCAAGGGCCTCCTGCATCCGCTCGGGCGGGAGATGGATCAGGCAGTACCAGGCGAGTACTCCCGCGCACGAGTCGTCTTCGACACCCGGGGCGAGCACGTCGCCCAGCCGGTACTCGACGCCGGGGTGCACGGTGCGCGCGCGATCGACGAACGCGGGCACCGGGTCGATGCCGAGCACGTGAAATCCCTGCGCGGCGAGGTGCGCGGTCCAATGACCGGGTCCGCAGCCCAGGTCGAGGATCAGTCCGCCCCCGCCGTCATCGACGGTGCCCGCCTCATCGGCCGTGGCGCCCGCGCGCGTCCGCCGCGCCCAGTCCTCGATGTGTCGACGGTCCGTACCGGCCATCTGCTCGACCGACCCGAGCACCTGCGCGTACTCCTCGGCGCGCGCGGCATACGCCTCCCGTGTCCCCTGCTCGCTCACCCCTGCAGGGTAGGTGCGGCGGGCACGACGGGCCTGCTGAATCGCCGGCACACGTAGACGCGTGCGAAGCGGGCGCGGGCCTCCGCCTCGTCCGCCAGGTCCGCGTGGCAGAACGCCATCACCGGGCGTCGCAGTGGAGACGGTCCCTTCCGCTCACAGCAGAGGCCCGCATGCCCGGCGGCTGCGCGCCGTAGGCTCCGAGCATGGATGCCACCGAACCTCTGCTGCGTGAGCTCGTCGGTGCGGCGCTGCGCGAGGAGCGGCGCCGACAGGGACTGACCCTCGCGCGCCTCGCCGAGGCGAGCGGCGTGAGCATGCAGCACGTCTCGGACGTCGAACGCGGCCGGAAGGATCCCTCGAGCGAAGTGCTCGCGGCGATCACCGGCGCGCTCGGGATCAGCGTCTTCGACATCGGCCGACGGGTCCACCTGGCAGCCGTCCCGCGCAACGATGCGGATCAGCGCGAGGCGCGTCAGCCGGCCGCGCATCCGGGGGCCGCGCGCCAGGGAGTCGTTCTGGACCTGACCGCCCGCGGGCGCGATGTGGTTCTCCTGGAGACCCCTGGGCTCCCGGTCAGCCACGGCCTCTCGTCTTCCGCAGCACGCGAACCGATGCTCAGCGCTGCCTGACGGAGCCCGTCCGGCCGCAGGCGACTCCCGTTGCCGGCGTCTGCGCTGAGCGCGGCGTTCGTGCTCAGTGCGCCGTCCGTGCTCAGTGCGGGGCCCCTGCCTTCTCCTGTCTCAGGGCACCGTGCAGCGTTCAACCCGGCCCGTGATCCCGTCCCCGTTCTGAGAACCCCATCTTTGTCCCACGGTCTGTCGCAGCCGTTCCCGCGGGAACGTCACATCAGCCCCATGTGTCAGATCCCGGTGAGGTCTCCGGGTTCAGCAGCGGCCACAGAGATCGAAGCGCAGGGCAGGCCGGCCCGGTGCACCCGCCGGGACAACTCCGACTGCACTGGGAAATCGTGGTCAGCACGCCGACAGTGCTGCGCAACGGTCGTTAAGAGGCCTCTTAACGACCATTGCGCAGCATTCAAACTCCGACGACGGCCCGAAGCGCACTGAAACGTCCGGAACGGCCCGGCCCTCACCGCCTCCGCAGCACCCTGTCCGCGAGGCCGTAGTCCACGGCGGCCTGCGCATCGAGCACGCGCTCGCGCTCGAGATCGGCGCGGACGGTGGCGAGGTCCTTCGCGCTGTGCTCGGCGATCACGGACTCGAGCTCCCGGCGCACGCGCTCGACCTCCTGCGTGGCGAGGATCAGATCGGGAACGGCCCCGCGGCCGCTCGCCTCGAGGGGGTGCAGCACCACGCGGGCGTGCGGGAGCACCGCGCGCATGCCGGGTGTTCCCGCGGCGAGCAGCACCACGGGCGCGGCGACGACCTGCCCCACGCAGGTCACGGCGACGTCGCTGCGCACGTACTCGAGCGCGTCGTGGATGGCCAGGACGGCCTGCGCGTCCCCGCCCTCGGAGTTCAGGTAGAGCTGGATCGGGCGGTCCGGGGCGTCGTTCTCCAGGTGCAGGATCTGCGCGATCACGGTGTTGGCGACCCCGTCGTCCACGGGCGTGCCCAGGTAGACGATGCGATCGCTGAGCAGGCGGGAGAAGACGTCCGCGCTGCGCTCGGCGCCGTGGCTGGTGCGCTCGATGACGGAGGGGATCGTATAGCTGCTCACGACGCGCCTCCCGTCGGGCTCCCTGCCCGGGTCCCGGCGCGGGCGCCGGCCACGCGTCGCTCGCCGAACGGCAGGATCTGGTCGAGGGACTCCACCACGTGGTCGCAGAAGCCGTACTCGACGGCGTCGGGCGCCTCCCAGGTGCGGTCACGCTCGGAGTCCCGGGCGACCTGCTCGCGGGACTGCCCGGTGCGCTCTGCGGTGATGTCGATGAGCAGGTCGCGCCCCCTCCGCAGATCCTCGGCCTGGAGCTCGATGTCCGCCGCGCTGCCGCCGAACCCGGCCGACCCCTGGTGCATGAGGACGCGGCCGTGAGGGAGGATGAACCGTTTGCCGGGCGCGCCGTGGGTGAGCAGGTACTGCCCCGCGCTGTAGGCCATGCCGAGGGCCACCGTGCGCACATCGCACGGGATCACGTCCATGAGATCGCCGATCGCGAGCATCGCGGGAACGAGCCCTCCGGGCGAGTTGATGAGCAGGGTGATGTCACGGCTCGGGTCCTCGGCGGCGAGCAGCACGAGCTGCGCGCACAGCTGGGCGCCGTTGTCCTGCTCGAGCTCCCGGTCCAGCAGCAGGATGCGCTGGTGCAGGAGCCCCGTCGCGGTGCGGTCGGCGAGTGCGGGCGGAGGGGTCGTCGTGCTCTGGTCGGGGTCGTCGGTTCCGGCGTGCGGTCCGATCGACCGGTGGGCGTCGGCGCGGGTGCCGACGGGGACCGTGCTCGGGGCTGTTCTCTGTGTCATGTCCTCGAGCCTCACGGCTCGGCGGGGCCGACGGGTGCTTCTCCGTCGTGCGCTGATCCACCGTCGGCTGATCCGCCCTGTGCTGATCTTCCGCGGGTCGATCCGATCTGGGCTGACAGAGCTCGTCACCTCTCCCCCTGGACCGCTCCCCTCGACGCCGCGCCGCACCTCACCCGTCTCGTCCTGCCCCTGCGCGCGGTGCGCGACTACAGTGGACGCATGGAGAATCCGGACAGGTCAGCCACGATGATCACCGTGTCCGACCGCTCGGCGGAGGGCACCAGGGAGGACCTCTCGGGTCCCCTCGGCACCCGTCTGCTCGAGGAGGCCGGATGGGAGGTCGAGGGCGTCGTCGTCCCGGATGACAGGGACGCGATCGCCGGTGCGATCCTCGCCGCGGTCGACGCCGGCGTCGCGCTCGTGGTCACCACGGGCGGCACGGGCCTGGGTCCTCGCGATGTCACCCCGGAGGCGACCGGCCCGCTGCTGGATCGGCAGATCCCCGGGATCGCCGAGCGCCTGCGCGCCATCGTCGCCGATCGCCTTCCCGCCTCGATGCTCTCGCGCGGCCTCGCCGGTCTGCGCGGCCGCACGCTCGTGGTGAACCTGGCCGGCTCCCCCGGGGCGGTGCAGGACGGAATGCCCGTGATCCTCTCGGTCGCCGCCCACGTGGCCGATCAGGTCCGCGGGGGTGACCACACATGATCGTCATGACCGCGGTGACCGCCGCCCCTCTGGACGTCGCCGCGCACCTCGACGCCGTCTCCCACCCGGAGGTCGGCGCGACCGCCGCCTTCATCGGCACCGTCCGCGACAACGATCCCGAGGCCACCGGGACGGTGGTGCGCCTGGACTACTCCGCGCACCCCGAGGCCGAGCGGCTGCTCGCCGAGATCGCGGCGCGCTGCGACAGCGAGGACGTGCGCATCGCCGTGTCCCACCGGACGGGATCGCTCGAGGTGGGCGGTGTCGCGATCGTCGCCGCCGTCTCGAGCGTGCACCGCGCCGACGCGTTCGACGTGGCCCGCGAGGTCGTCGAGCGCGTCAAGGCCGAGCTGCCGGTGTGGAAGCGCCAGGTCGAGGCCGACGGCACCGCCGAATGGGTGGGGCTCGGGAGCCTCGCTGAGACGGGGCTGAGCGCATGACCACCGCGTACCACCCCGGTCGAGCGAGCGCCGATCCGCCCGCTCCCGCCGCCGCGCCGAGGCCCACCGCCGTCGCCCTCCCCACGCCGACGGTCCGGGTGCGCACGGCGCAGGCTCCGTCGTCGCCCGGTGCAGACCCCGACGCCCCCACCCGCCCTGCCGACGCGTCGTCCGCCGCGAGGTCCTCCGAGGACGTCTGGGACGGCCCGCTCGTCGACAGCTTCGGACGCGTGCACCGCGACCTGCGGATCTCGCTCACGGACAAGTGCAATCTGCGCTGCACCTACTGCATGCCCGCCGAGGGCCTGCCGTGGCTCGCGAAGGAGAACGTGCTGACCACCGACGAGATCGAGCGCGTCGCGCGCGTCCTCGCCCGCCTCGGCATCGTCGAGGTGCGGCTGACCGGCGGCGAGCCGCTGCTGCGCCCCGACATCGTCGACGTGGTGCGGCGCCTGCACGCGATCGAGGGGCCCGAGGGGCCGCTCGACATCTCCATGACCACCAACGCGATCCGTCTGGACCGCGTCATGGAGGACCTCGAGGCCGCGGGCCTCTCGCGCCTGAACATCAGCCTGGACACCGTGGACCCCGAGCGCTTCAAGATGCTGACCCGTCGCGAGCGCTTCTCCGCCGTGCAGGCAGGGATCGCCGCCGCCCGCGCGTCCGGGCTGCGTCCGCTGAAGATCAACGCGGTCGCCATGCGCGGCGTGAACGACGACGAGTTCTGCGATCTGCTGCGCTTCGCGATCGACCACGAGGCCGAGCTGCGCTTCATCGAGCAGATGCCGCTGGACGCCGGCCACGTCTGGTCGCGGCACACGATGGTCGACGGCGCCGAGATCCTCGCGAAGCTCTCCGCCGAGTTCGACCTCGAGCCCGTCGGGGACCGGGGCTCGAGCCCCGCCGAGGTGTTCCGCGTGCGCGGCACCGATGCGACCGTGGGCGTGATCGCCTCGGTCACCGCGCCGTTCTGCGGGGCGTGCGACCGGGTCCGGCTGACGGCCGACGGTCAGCTGCGCAACTGCCTGTTCGCGCGCGAGGAGTCGGATCTTCTCTCCCTGCTGCGCTCGGGCGGCTCCGACGAGGACGTGGCCCGGATGATCCGCGCGAGCATCGGCGCCAAGCGCCCCGGTCACGGGATCGACGATCCCGGCTTCCTGCAGCCCGACCGCCCGATGTCCGCCATCGGCGGCTGACCGGGCGGGAGCACCGGAGCCGGACCGGAACGCACCCCGAGCGGATCGCTCAGGCGTCGTCCTCCTGCGGGTGCGCCTCCTCCCAGACGGCGAGCTCGCGCTTCACCACGCGTGTCGCCTCCCGCGGATCGATGCCCGCGGCGACCGCGAGCCCCATGAGGTACGTGGTCACGGGCGCGGCCGGACGGGTCACCCCATGGGCGACCTGACCGGTGAGACCCAGCAGCAGGTTCGTCGGAACCTCCTCGGCCGTGAGTCCGAGGGCGGGTGCGAGCTGCTCGATCCAGGGCTCGAGCTCGGGCGGGATGCTGCGGGGCATGAGATCTCCTCAATCGTGTGCGGTGCGGCGCCAGGTGCCGCTCTTGCCGCCGGTCTTCTCGAGCAGCTCGATGCGCTCGACCGCCACGGACTTGTCCAGGCCCTTGACCATGTCGACCACCGCGAGAGCGGCGATCGAGACGGCGGTCAGCGCCTCCATCTCCACGCCCGTGCGGTCGGCGGTGCGCACGGTGGCGCGCAGCTCGACGCCGTCGTCCTCGATCTCGGCATCGAGCACCGCCCCGTGCACGCCGATCACGTGCGCGAGGGGCAGCAGCTCCGGGGTGCGCTTGGCGCCCTGGATGCCGGCGATGCGGGCCACGGCGAGCACGTCCCCCTTGGGGACCGTCCGGTCGCGCAGGGCGGCGACGATCTCCGGGGTGCACAGCACCTTGCCGCGTGCGGTCGCGCTGCGCACCGTCGGCGTCTTCTCGGTGACGTCGACCATGCGCGCCCGGCCGTCGCCGTCGAGGTGGGTGAAGGGCTGGCGGTTCTCGCTCATGACAGCACCATCACCTCGATCTCGTCGCCCTCCTGGACCCGGTCGACGTCCGCGGGGATGATCGCGAGGTCGTGCGCCTGGGCGAGGGAGACCACCAGGTGGGACCCGCTGCCGCCCGCGCTCGCGGGCGCGACGGTCCTCTCGTCCATGACCGCGGGCAGCGCCTGGGCGCGGCCGACGGGACAGTTCCATGCCGCGCCCGCCCGGCGCCGGACCGTGGGCCGGAAGAGGTCCCCGTGACCTGCCATCGCGCGCAGCGCGGGCCGGACGAACAGCTCGTAGCACACGGCGACCGCGACCGGATTGCCGGGGAGGCAGAAGACGGGGAGACGGTCGTCCACGACCCCGAACCCCTGCGGCTTGCCGGGCTGGATCGCGACCTTCTCGAAGCGCACGCCGAGCGGCGAGAGCGCATGCTTGGCGACGTCGAAGGCGCCCACGCTCGCGCCGCCGCTGACCACGACGGCGTCGGCGAGGTCCTGCGCCGCGAGCTCGCGGACGTGCCGGGCGAGGTCCTCGCCGTCCTCGTCGCGGAACCAGGAGACGTCGGCGATCTCGAGCCCGTCGGCCGCGAGGTCCGCGGCGAGCAGCACCGCGTTCGACTCGGGGATCTGGCCGCGCCGCAGCTCCTGCCCGGCGGGCACCAGCTCGGACCCGGTGGAGACGACGGCGACGCGCGGCCGGCGGACCACGCGCACACGGCCGTGCCCGGCCGATGCCACGGCGGCCAGGCGCCAGGGCGTGAGCTCGACCCCGGCGGGCACGGCGACCTCGCCCTCGGGAGTGTCCTCGCCGCGTCGGCGGATGTGCGCGCCGGGTTTCGGCTCCTCGAGGATCTCGATCCAGGCGGGGAGCCCGTGGGCGTCCGTCGGCGCTCCGTCCGTCGGATCGATCCGGACCTTCTCGATCGGCACGATCGCATCGGCGCTCGTCGGGACCGGTGCACCGGTCATGATCCGCACCGCCTCGCCGCGGCCGAGCGGCGGATCCTCCGCGGCGCCGGCGGGCACGTCGCCCACCACGCGCAGGCGCGCGTCGACGCCCGCCTCGGAGCGATGGACGGCGAATCCGTCCATGGCGGAGTTGTCGAACAGCGGCACCGGATGCGCGGTGCGGACGTCCTCGGCGAGCACGGCGCCGCGTGCCTCGGCGAGCGGCAGCTCCACCGGATCGAGCCTGCGGACCGCCGCCAGGAGGCGGGCACGATGGTCCTGCCAGGGGATCATGCCCTCGCCCCTGCGCGCTGGATCCGGAGGGCCGTGGTCGAGGTCAGCATGCTCTCCATGCTAGTCGCGGACCGGTCCCCGACGGCGGGGTCCGAGTCCGCGGGATCCGAGCCCGGCCGACTCGTGGGAGTCGTCGGCACCCGACTCCCTTCACGTGGAAACATCCGCATCCGCGGCCCGCTTGCATGGATTCCGCCGCACCTGCGGGTCCGTGGTGTACTGGAGCGCATGACCACCTTCCGCGTGAGCGAGGCCGCCGCGCTGCTCGGCGTCAGCGATGACACCGTGCGGCGCTGGATCGACAACGGGGCGCTCACCGCCTCGGCCGACGCCTCGGGCCGGGCCGTGCTGGAGGGCAGCGAGCTCGCCGCGCACCTCGAGGCCTCCGCGGGCGGCCCCGGCGATCCCGTGCAGCGCGGATCGAGCGCCCGCAACCGCTTCGTGGGCCTCGTGACCGGCATCGTCAGCGATCGGGTGATGTCCCAGGTCCAGATGCAGTGCGGTCCGCACCGCGTGGTCTCGCTGATGTCCACCGAGGCCGTCCGCGAGCTCGAGCTCGAGGTCGGCTCCCTGGCCACGGCCGTCGTCAAGGCGACCACCGTCATCGTCGAGACGCCCTGACCCGGCCCCTCCCGCCGCCTCTCGCCTCCGTCTCTCCCCCGCTCTCCCGTCCCGCCATCCCCTCCCGTCGAATCGAAGGATCACCTGATGTCCCTGTCGACCACCGCCCGCCTGCGCACCGCCGGTGCGCTGCTCGCCGTCTCCGCCTTCGCCCTCGCCGGGTGCTCGGGCTCGGGGTCCTCGGACTCCGCGGCCTCGGACTCCGGTGACGGCTCGACGAAGACCATCACGATCTTCGCGGCCGCCTCGCTGCAGGGGCCCATGGACACCGTCGCCGAGGACTTCACGAAGGCGCACCCCGAGTACGAGGTGAAGCCGATCGTGTACGACGGCTCGCAGGCGCTCGCCACCCAGGCCATCGACGGCGCGGACGTCGACGTGCTCGCCTTCGCCTCCGAGAAGAGCCTCGAGCCCGTCACCGAGGCCGGCATCACCGACGACTCGAAGATCTTCGCGACGAACACCCTCGAGATCGCGGTGGCCCCCGGGAACCCCAAGGGGATCAAGACCTTCAAGGACCTCACGACGTCGGGCGTCTCCGTGGTCACCTGCGCCTCCGAGGTCCCCTGCGGCCAGGCCACCGACAAGGTCGAGGAGGCCACCGGCGTGACGCTGAAGCCGGTGAGCGAGGAGACCAACGTGACCAGCGTCGTCAACCGCGTCGCGGAGGGCGAGGCGGATGCGGGCCTGGTCTACACCACGGACGTCACCGCTGCGGGCGACAAGCTCGAGGGCGTCGACTTCCCCGAGTCCGACGAAGCCGTGAACAAGTACCCGGTGGCGGTCAGCACCAAGTCCAAGGACCCCGAGGGCGCGCAGGCCTTCGAGGACTACCTGCTCTCCGACGACGGTCAGAAGGTGCTCGACGAGGCGGGCTTCGGCGCGCCGTGAGACCTCCCGCCTGGCTGCGGACCATCGCCCTGGTGGGCCTCGCCGTGCTGGTGCTGCCGCTGGCCGGGATGCTCACCCGGGTGCACTGGTCCACCCTCGCCGAGGACCTGGTCGCCCCCTCGACGGTGACGGCTCTCTGGCTCTCGCTGCTCACCGCCTTCTGCTCGACGATCGCGTGCCTGATCCTGGGCTTCCCCCTCGCATTCCTCATCGCCCGCGCGTCCTCCCGCGCGGCCGCGGTGCTGCGGGCGGCCGTGATGGTGCCGCTCGTACTGCCGCCGATGGTGGGAGGCCTCGCCCTGCTGTCCCTGCTGGGCCGCTCGGGCGTGATCGGCAAGCCCGTCTTCGAGGCCACCGGCTTCTCCCTGCCGTACACGACGGCGGGCGTGGTGGTCGCCCAGACCTTCGTGGCCATGCCGTTCCTCGTCATCACGCTCGAGGGGGTGCTCCGCACCTCCGGGCAGGGGCATGAGCGGGTGGCCGCTTCCCTCGGCGCGAGCCGCTGGCGCGTGCTCACCCGCGTCACCCTGCCGCTGGTGACGCCCGGTCTGGTCGCGGGGACCGTGCTCGCCTTCGCGCGCGCCATGGGCGAGTTCGGCGCGACCGCCCTGTTCGCGGGCAACTCCGAGGGCGTCACCCGCACCATGCCCCTCGCGATCTACACGGCCTACAACGGGGTCGGCGTGAGCCAGGACTCCGCCCTCGCGCTGTCCCTGCTGCTGCTGGTGAGCGCCGTGGTGATCGTCGCCGGCCTGCGCTCCTGGCGCGAGGAGGCCGTGCGATGAACGCGGGATCGGAGCGGCCGACGGGCGCGGGCCTCGCCGCCGATCTCGTCGTCCGCCGCGAGAGCTTCGACGTGCGCGCCCGCCTCGAGGTTCCTCCGGGCGGCCGCCTGGCGCTCCTCGGTCCGAACGGTGCCGGCAAGTCCACGATCCTCGGCGCCCTCGCCGGCGCCGTCCCGCTCGCCGAGGGTCGCATCGCCGTGACGGAGGGCAGTGGCGACCAGGCACGGGAGCGCGTGCTCGACGCCCCCGGTCGCCGCAGCGTGCCCACGCATCTGCGCGGCATCACCCTGCTCGAGCAGCGTCCGCTGCTGTTCCCCCACCTGGATCTGGTCGCGAACGTCGCCTTCGGCCTGCGGGCGCGCGGCATGGGTCGGCGCCAAGCCCGCGCGCTCGCCCTGGATTGGCTCGAGCGGGTGGGTCTCGCCGACCGCGCAGCCCAGCGCCCTCACCGCCTCTCCGGGGGCCAGCAGCAACGGGTTGCCCTCGCCCGGGCCTTCGCCGCCGGTCCCTCGGTGATCCTGCTCGACGAGCCGTTCGCGGCCCTCGATGCCGAGTCCACGCCGCGCGTGCGCGGGCTTCTCACGCGCGAGCTCGCCCGCACTGGCACCACCGCGCTGCTGGTGACCCACCAGCTCAGCGACGCCTGGGACCTGGCCGACCGCTGCGTGGTGCTCGAGTCCGGCACGATCCGCGAGCGCACCGCCCCCGAGCAGATCGCGACGACCCCGCGCAGCCGCTTCGGCGCCCGACTCGCAGGCTTCGGCGTCATCGAGGGCATGTGCGCGCCCGCGGCCGACGGCGCGGCGCGCCCGGCCCTCCGCGTGGGCGACACCCTGCTGCCCGGCGCGCCCGATCCCGACGCCCCGCCGCCACGGGGCGAGAGCGCCCTGGGGATCGCCGCCCCGGAGGACGTCGATCTGCTGCCGCTCGATGACCATCGAGGGCGAGCAGGCGTGGTCGGTCAGGTCATCGGAGTGCAGGCGAGCGCGGGACGTGTCCGCATCGAGGCCGACAACGGCCTCATCGCCCAGGTCTCCCCTGATGCCGCCGCCCGGGCCACCGGCGGCGGTCTGCCGGTCGTCGGCTCCCGGCTCCGCTTCGCCCCGAGCTCTCTGCGCCTCGTCCAGGACCGCCGCCAGGACGAGCCCGCCCGCTGACCTCGTGCGTCCCTGCCGCAGCAGGTCCACGGCGTACCCTGAGCGGCATGGGTCGCATCACCTCCAGCCGTCCGATCACCCGCATCCGCCTCGGGTATGGCAGCACGCGCAGGCCCGACACGCTCGCGGTCGAGGAGCCGCTCGAGATCCGCGCGAACGGTCGCCCCGTCGCGGTCACGATGCGCACGCCCGGCCACGATGTCGAGCTCGCGACGGGCTTCTTCCTCTCCGAGGGGATCATCAAGGGCCCGCGGGACGTGGTGCAGGCGATCCACTGCGGCGGCCCCGGCACGGGCGGCGAGCTGAACACGTACAACGTGCTCGACGTGACGCTCGCCCCGCACGTGCCGCCGCCCTCCCCGTCGACCGAGCGGAACTTCTATACGACCAGCTCGTGCGGAGTGTGCGGGAAGGCGAGCATCGACGCCGTCCGCACGGTCTCCGCCTTCGGCGTGGCCGACGACGAGCTGCGCATCGCCCCCGAGTTCATCGCCTCCCTGCCCGACACGCTGCGCGAGCACCAGGACGTCTTCGACAAGACCGGCGGGCTGCACGCGGCGGGACTGTTCGACGCGGCGAGCGGTGAGCTGCTGGTGCTGCGCGAGGACGTCGGGCGGCACAACGCTGTCGACAAGGTCGTGGGCTGGGCGGCGCAGAACGGCCGCCTGCCGGCGCGCGGCACGATCCTGCAGGTCTCGGGCCGCGCGAGCTTCGAACTGGTGCAGAAGGCGGTGATGGCCGGGATCCCCGTGCTCTCCGCGGTCTCCGCCCCCTCGTCCCTCGCGGTCGAGCTCGCCGTCGAGTCCGGCCTGACCCTCGCGGGATTCGTGCGCGGCCCGCGTCTGAACGTCTACTCGCGCCCGGACCGGGTCCTCGAGCCGGCCGTGGAGGAGCACGGGGCCGGCGCGGCCGAGGGCGAAACGGAGACTGAGACCGAGACCGAGCCCAGGGTCGAGGAGAGTCGGCCCGCCGCCGTCCGCTGACCGACCCTGGCCGCCGAATCGCCCCGCCCGGGCACTCCCCGGTCGGCGCGGAGCGTCTGATCAGCCAGAGGCCCGACGGGCGTAGCGGGCAGGGGTCTCGCCGGTGATGGCCCGGAAGTCGCGGATGAAGTGCGACTGGTCGAACCACCCCAGAGCGGAGGCGATGTCGCTCAGCGAGCGCGGGTCGCCGCGATCGAGGGCGGCCGTCGCGTCGATCACGCGTGCCCTCACGAGCATCCGCTTCACGCCCACCCCGAGCCCTCGGTCGAAGAGCCGCTGGAGCGTGCGGGCCGGGACGCCGCTGCGACGCTCCAGGTCCGCGAGCGAGTGCGTCGGCGACTCGTCGATGATCTGCAGGAGGCGACGCAGCATCGGGGCGTCGGGCGGCTCCGTCGGCCCGCGCTCGAGGAGCCAGGCGTCGAGCCGCGGCGCCGCGGTCACCGCGTCCTCGGGCAGCGTGCCCGTCCGCTCCTCAGCCACCAGCTGCACGGCGGCCCCGCCGAACCACTGCTGGGCGGGGATGGTGCGATCGCGCAGTGCACGCAGGTCCTGCGTCGAGAACGCGCGCGTCCCGCCGAGCGCGAACTTGACGCCCACCACGCTGCCGCTGCCCGTCAGGCGCACGTCGAAGCGTCCTCGGGTCACCGGTCCGGTGATCCAGACGCCCGCTCCCTCCGTGGTGCCCGTGGTGTCCGTGCCCTCCCGCTGCGCGCCGCCGCGTTCGACGGTGAGGTTGACCGACGGATCGTCGAGCGTCGCGACCGGGAAGGTCTCGCCGGCCGCGAGGTCCCAGCGGACAGACCAGTACCGCTCCACCCAGGGGCGCAGCGCGGCACAGGGCCGGGCGAAGTCGTAGCACGCGCGGTCCAGGAGCTCCTCGGGGCGCAGCACATGGCCGTACATGTGCGGAGGTGTCGCCTTCGTCCTATCGGCGTCCGTGCCCATGGCGGCAGTCTTCCACCCATGGACGACACCGCTGTTGCACGCCTTGCCATGACGACTCTCGACGCCTCCGAGACCGAGCCGGAGGCCCGCTTCTGGTCCGAGGTGCTGGGGTGGCCGATCGCCGTTCTCACCGAGGACTACGCGATGCTGACCGGCCCCTCCGGAGCCCTCGGCATCGGCCGCATCCCCGACCACGTGCGCTCGACCTGGCCGGACGACGGCCACAAGCAGTTCCACCTCGACCTCGCCGCCTCCGACCCGCAGGCCGCGGCGGAGCGCTGCGTCGAGCTCGGCGCCACCCGCGTCGAGCCCCAGCCCGGGGACACCTGGATCGTGCTGCAGGACCCGGCCGGGCACTTCTTCTGCCTGACGGACGAGAAGAACTGGGGCTGACGGCGGGATAGGGGGACGCGCCATACTGGCGCCCATGCGCGAATCCCCGAATCCGCCCGCACACTCCGCACAGCCCGCACGGCCCGGGTTCACGATCGACGTGCCGGTGCTCGCCGATGCCGACGCGCTCGCGGCCCTGCACACGCGCGTGTGGCGCGAGGCGTACACGGGGATCGTGCCGTCCTTCGCCTACGACGACGCCTCCCTCGGCCGGCGCCGCACCATGTGGCGCCGGATGCTCGATCCCGAGCGCGAGCGGACCGTGCACGAGCGCCTGCGGATCGGCCGTGACGCCGACGGCGCTCCCGTCGGCTTCCTCATGATCGGCACCGGGCGCGACGAGGACGCCCCGCATCCGCTCGAGCTGCAGGCCCTCAACGTGGGCCGGGAGTTCCACGGCACCGGCCTGGCGCAGGCGCTGGTCACGGAGCTGCTGGGCGATCGGCGCGCCTACCTGTGGGTGGTCGAGGACAATCCGCGCGCCCGCCGCTTCTACGAGAAGGTCGGCTTCCGGGCCGACGGCGGCACGAAGATCGATCCCTCCCTCGAGGACCTCCGGGAGATCCGCATGTCCCGCTGACCGAGTCCTCCCGGTCAGTCGGTCGCGGGGCCGCCGTACTGGAGCACGGTCTCGCCGTAGGTCTTGGTGCCGTCGTCCGCCCAGTCCTCGGGCCAGGAGAGCGGACGGGAGCGGCTCGAGCGCTCGATCACGACGAGCGCGTCTTCCGCGAGCGCCGGGCGCAGCACGCGCAGCAGCTGCTCGAGCGCCTCGGTGGGCAGGTCGTAGGGCGGGTCGAGCATCACGAGCGAGAATCCCCCGTCGGCCGGCACACCTGCCTCCGCGAGCTGGGCCGCGACCTGTTCGGCCTTCCCGGTGCGCACCGTGCAGCGCGCTGAGAGGCCGAGTCGACCCGCGGTCGTGCCGAGCTGCCGCGCCGTCGGCCCGTGCATCTCCACCATCAGCGCCGACTCCGCGCCGCGCGAGAGCGCCTCGAAGGCGAGCGCCCCGGTGCCGGCGAACAGGTCGAGCACCCGCGCGCCGCGCAGGGCGTCCCAGCCCTCGAGCCGGGAGAAGAGCGCCTCGCGGACCCTGTCGGAGGTGGGACGCGTGCCCTTCCCCGGGGGGCCGGGGATGGTCCGCCCGCCCAGCTCGCCGGCGATGATGCGCGGCATCTCAGCTCCTCTCCACGTTCGGGTCCGCGTCGCGCAGGCGGCGCTCCACGGCCGCCGCGAGCTGCGGATGGTCCTCGAGGTCGACGTCGCCCGCGACCAGGTCGAAGGCGATGCCCCGTGCTCGCGCGATGATCTTCTCGTCGCGCAGCACGTCCAGATGCTCCAGGGTGCGGTGCAGACCGGACTGCTCCTCCCCCACCAGATCGCCCGTCCCGCGGCGGCGCATGTCGATCTCGGCGAGCTCGAACCCGTCGGTCGTCGCGGCGATCTTCGCGAGCAGCTCGGAGGTCTCCGAGCCGTGCGGCATGCGGGTGTCGAAGAAGGCGATGCCCGGGTGCTCGCCGCGGCCGATGCGCCCGCGCAGCTGATGCAGCTGGGAGATGCCGAAGCGCTCGGCGTCCATCACGACCATCACGGACGCATTGGGAAGGTCCACGCCCACCTCGATGACGGTCGTCGCGACCAGGAGATCGAGCTCGCCCGCGACCATGGCGTCCATGGCCTCCTGCTTCTCCTGAGCGGAGAGCCGGCCGTGCATGACGCCGATGCGTGCGCCGTGCAGCTGGGGCCGACGGGCCAGGCGCTCGGCCGTCTGGGTGACGCCGCGCGGCTCGGGGCCCGGGTCGGTGCCGCTGGGGAGGTCCTCGAACACCTCGCCCATGATCTCGACGTCCGCCCTCTCCTCGCGCTCGTCGATCCGCGCGCAGACCACGAACGCCTGGCGGCCGGCGCCGATCTCCTCGGCGGTGCGCGCCCACATGCGGGATTCCCACGCCGGGTCCTCCTCGTGGACGACATGGGTGGTGATGCCGGGGCGGCCGCCCGGGCTCTGCGTGAGGCTGAGGACGTCGAGGTCCCCGGCGGTCGCGAGCGCCGCGGTGCGCGGGATGGGCGTCGCGGTCATGACGATGACGTGGGGGTTCTTGCCGTCGGCCCCCTTGGTGCGCAGCCGCCTGCGGTGGTCCACGCCGAAGCGGTGCTGCTCGTCGATCACGACGAGGCCGAGCGCCGCGTACTCGACGGACTCCGTGAGCAGCGCGTGGGTGCCGACGATGATGCCGGCCTCGCCGCTGGTGACGTCGAGCAGGGTGCGCCGACGGTCGGCGACGGACTGCGAGCCGGTCAGCAGGCGCACGCGCGTGGCGTCGGGATGGGCGTGCATGTGGTCCGCGCGCCCCAGGTCGCCGAGGAGGTTGAGGATGGTGCGGTGGTGCTGCTCGGCGAGGACCTCGGTGGGGGCGAGCAGGACCGCCTGGTGGCCGGAGTCCACGGCCTGGAGCATCGCGCGCAGCGCGACCACGGTCTTCCCGGAGCCCACGTCCCCCTGGAGCAGCACGTTCGTGGGCCGCGAGCGCGCGAGCTCGTGGCGGATCGCCTCCCCGACCTCGGCCTGGCTCTCGGTGAGCGTGAAGGGCAGGCGCTCGTCGAGCAGGGGCTGCAGCGGACCGCTCGCACGGAGGGCGGGCGCGGGCGTGCGCGCGTCGAAGGCACGGCGCTGCGCGAAGATCGTCTGCAGGATGAAGGCCTCCTCGAAGACGAGGTGCCTCGTCCCGCGCTCGGTCTCGGCCATGTCCTGCGGGGTGTGGATGAGGCGCATGGCCTCGGGCAGCGAGGGCAGGTGCTCGGCGGCGCGCACGGTGGGCGGGAGGATCGTGGTGAGCTGGTCGGCGAACTCGACGGCCTTCTTGTAGGCCGAGCGCAGCGTGGCCTGCTTGGCCTTCTTGCGCAGTCGGTAGACGGGGACCGGCCGCATCAGCCGCGCTCGCGCCTCCGCGCTGCCGTCGTACGGCTCGTAGCGGGGATTCGTGATCTGCGGGGCGCCCTGGTGGAAGCGGGGGTCGAAGTGGACCGTGCCGAACACGGCGATGCGGGTGCCGGGTGCGAGGTGCTCCTGGTGCCAGCGCACGATGTGGTCCTTGGGCAGGAAGAACGTGAGGGTGAGCTGTGCGTTCTCGTCGGCGACGCGGACCTCGAGGATCGAGCCGGGCCTGCGCTTCATGCGGCGTGCCTGCGACCCGACGACGCGCACGATCACCGTGGCGTCGTCCCCCTCGCGCAGCGCGCCCAGATCGCGCAGCTCGCCGGGGACGATGTAGCGCAGCGGGGTCAGGCGCAGCATGTCGTCGAGGTCCTCCGCGCCCTGCGCGCGGACGGCCCGCAGCTCTGCGGACGTGAGGAGCTCGGAGAGCTCGGGCACGCCGGAGGAGCGGCGCGGCGCGCGCGCCGTGCGGCCCGTGCCGCTCGCGTCAGCGTTCATGGTGCGCCGTCCCTCTCCCCGTTCCCTGCCCTGCCCTGCCGCTGGCTCCCGTTACCGGCCTTCGCCTGCACGGATGCGTGCGGGACAATGGTGCCACCTGCAGGGGACGCTGTGTCTGAATCCACAGCGCGCGGCGCTCTCCGCGCTTCCGGCGCCCGGCAGCCGTGGGCTATGCTGTCGGGGTTGCCTTGCGCGACCGCTCTTCCTGTGGTCGACCACGGTATGCGAACCCTCCGACGATCGAGCGTCGGCCGGGGCGCGTCCGGCGGGCGAGGCACCCGCAACGATTCGATCTTCAGGAGACGACAGTGGCTTCCACGTGTGACATCTGCGCCAAGGGCCCGAGCTTCGGCAAGAGCGTGTCCCACTCGCACCGCCGCACCTCGCGCCGCTGGAACCCGAACATCCAGACCGTGCGCACCGTGATCAACGGCACCCCCACGCGCCTGAGCGTCTGCACCTCCTGCCTCAAGGCCGGCAAGGTGCAGAAGGTCGGCGCCTGAGCAGGACGCGCTCGGCCCTCGCGGCCAGGCCATCCCTCGGGATTCCCCGTCGGAGCCCCCATCGGAGACGGTGGGGGCTTCCGTGCGTCCGGGGCCGGTCCCATGCGTCCGGCCCCGTACGCTGAGTCGATGCTCGACGCACTCGCCGACTATCGCGCGCTCCTCGCAGAGGACGGCGTCTGGGTCGCCGTGAGCGACCTCGACGGGGTCCTGCGCGTCTTCGACACGACGCCCTGGGCAGCGCTCGACGAGCAGCTCGGGCTCCCCCAGGGCTCCGCCTTCCGCGCCGTGCTGCGCGACCCGCTGCTCGAGGACGTCACGCGCGGCCGCGCCACTCATGAGGCCTGGCGGGAGTCCATCCTCTCCACGCTCCGTGACCAGGGCGTCCCCGCCGCCCGGGCCCGCCGTGCCATCGGCACCTGGGCGGACGACCGCGGCCGGCTCGACACGGATGTCCTCGATCTGCTGCAGGACGCGCAGCGGGAGGGGATCGAGGTCTTCGTGCTCACCAACGGCACCGACCGGGTGCGCGAGGAGCTGGAGGAGCTGTGCGCGCACGAGGATCCCGCCGTTCCCACGCCACGGCGGTTCGGCGATCTCCTCGATCCGCATGGGGAGTGGGTCCTGAACACTGCCGAGCTCGGCGAGGCGAAGCCCGATCCCGCCGCGTTCGCCCTCGCCCATGCGCGCATCGAACGGGTGCTCGGCCGCGCCGTCCCCCGCTGCTCCGTCGCCTTCCTCGACGACAGCGCCTCCCACACGGAGGGCGCGGAGGAGTTCGGCTGGCGGGCGGTCCGACTGCGTCGGGCGTGAGCGCGCCGCCGAGCTCCTCCGCGAGGCGCCCCGTGTCGCCTCAGGCGAGCGCGGGCAGCCCCAGGTTCTCGCGCAACGTCGTCCCCGAGTACTCGGTCGGGTAGACGCCGCGCTCCTGGAGGCGCGGCACGAGCTCGTCGACGATGTCGTCGAGGCCACCGGGGATCAGCCACGGGGTGATGTTCAGTCCGTCGATCGCTCCCCACCGGGCGTACTCGGCGAGCTGCTCGGCGACCGCGTCGTAGGAGCCGGTGAAGCTGCTGCCGCGCGACCCCTGGCGCGAGCGCGCGAACTCGAGGATCGACAGCCCCTTCTGGGCGGCCTCCTCGCGCCAGGCGCGCGTCAGCTCCTGGGCCTTCTCGAACTGGAAGCCGGCACCGCGGGTGACACCGGACTCGACGACGAGCGGATCCACGTCGGGCAGCGGCCCGTCGGGGTCGTAGGCGGTGAGGTCGCGGCCCCAGTACTGCTCGAGCAGGGCGATCGCCTGCTGCGGGCCCACCTGCTGCTCGCGCACCCAGCGCAGCTTGTCCTCGGCCTCGGCGTCGGTCGCGGCCAGGATGAACTCGGCCCCCGGGAAGATCTGCACGGACTCGGCCGAGCGGCCCGCGGCGAGCGTGCGCTCGACGATGTCGTGGCGGAAGTCGATCGCCCGCTCGAGGTCGCCGAAAGGCGAGAAGATGACGTCGGCCGTGCGGGCGGCGAAGTCGCGCCCCTGCGGGGAGACGCCGGCCTGGAAGAGCACGGGCTCGCCCTGGCGCGAGCGCGGCAGCCTCCCGCTCGCGCGCACGTGGTAGTGGCGTCCCTCGTGGTCCACGTCCTCCCCGCGCCAGATCCGTCGCGCGACGTCGACGAAGGCCTCGGCGTGCTCGTACCGCTCGGCGTGCTCGATGTAGCCGCCGCGGCGGAAGTTCTCGCCGGTCCAGGCGTTGTCCGTGGTGACGATGTTCCAGGCGGCGCGGCCGTCGCTGAGCAGGTCGAGGCTCTGCAGGCGACGGGCGAGGTCGACCGGGTCGTTGTACGTGGTGTTCTGGGTGGCGACGAGGCCGATCTGCGTCGTGATCGAGGCGAGCGCCGCGAGCAGGGTCTGCGCATCGGGGCGGCCGGCGACGTCGAACTCGAGCGGCACTCCCTGGTGCTCGCGCAGGCGCAGCCCCTCCCCCAGGAAGAAGGCGGAGAACACGCCGCGCTCGGCGGTCGTGATGAGGCGCTCGAAGGACTCCCAGGCGACCTGGTCGCCGGCGCCGGGCGCCCGCCACGCGGTCGAGGAGTTCACGCCCTGGAAGAAGACCCCCAGGCGGATGGTGCCGCTCGGGGTGTGCGCGGCGTGGATGGGGTGGGCGGAGTCGGCGGGAGAGGCTGCGGCTCCGGTCGTGGTCTGCTCGGCGGTGGTGCTGTTCATCGAGCGATCTCCTTCTGGGCGGTGCGGGCGCGGTCCGAGCGGCGCGCGGGATCGATGGTGACGTCGGGGCGCGGGAGCCCGAACTGCGCGCGCAGGGTGGCGCCGGCGCTCGGGGCCGGGGCGACGAGCCCGTCGGCGCGCAGCTGGGCGGCGGCGTCGGCCACGCGGGAGGCGAGCTCGGCGGGTCGGAAGGCGTCCTCGCCCGCGTCGGCCTTCTGCGACTGCGCGACGTCGTCCGCGGGATCCTGCTGGCCGAGCAGTCCGACGAGCCGCACGAGGCGCGGCGTGCTCGGGGCGGCACTCGCTGCGGCCGTGTCCGCGGCCTGCGGGTCGAGCTCGGCGCCGACGATCCCGGCCGCGCCGAGCGCCTCGCGGACCGCGCCCGCGATCTCCTGCGCGGTCGTGTCCGGGTCGAGCACGACGTCGACGGCGCGGCCGTCGGCCAGCTGCTCGGCGACCGTGTCGCCGACCGCGGGGCGGTCGGCGTCCGCCACGAGCACCGGCAGCAGGCCCTGCGGGGAGCGGGGGGTGATGGAGGGGCCGCGCACGGAGAAGGACTCCCCCTCGAAGTCGACGTACTGCAGCTTCGCGGCGTCGACGTAGACGCCGGTCTCGGCGTCGCGCACCACGGCGTCGTCGCTCCAGGAGTCCCAGACCAGGCGGGCCACGGTGACGACGTCCGAGGTCTCGCGGCGCGCCGTCTCGGGGTCCAGCGCCTCGCGTCCGACGACGTGGGCGGCCGCGTCGTCGGTGCGGGTCTCGACGAGCCAGCCGGCGCGGCCGCCGCTGATGTGGTCGAGGCTCATGAGCTGGGTGGCCAGGTGGAAGGGCTCGACGTCCACCGCGTCGGTGCGGACCACGAGCGACAGGGCGCGGGTGAGCGGGGCGAGGTGGGAGGCGACGTGGATCGGGTGGAGGTCGCCGCGCTCGGCGTCGCCGCTGATGCTGAGGGCGCCGAGGCCGGCCGCGTCGAGCGCCCGCGCGAGGTCGCGCACGGCCCCCAGCCGAGCGGGCGTGCTCGGCAGGTCGACGGTCAGGACGGGCGGTGTGGTCATCACGGGTTCTCCTTGGTGTGTGCGCGGCTCTCGGTCACCGCTTCTTCGGACAGTCCCCAGCGGTCCAGGACCTTCGCGTAGGTGCCCTCGTCGATCGTGGCCTGGAGGGCCTTCGCGTAGACCTCGGCGATCCCGGTGCCGCGCGTGAACGTCGCGGCGACCAGGGTCTTGCCGGGCGAGAGCTCGTCGATCTTCCCCTGCGTCTCGACGTCGTCCCGGGTGGAGGCCACGTAGCTCATCGTCTCGTAGGGGGCGAAGTAGGCGTCGATGCGTCCGGCGCCGAGCGCGAGCAGCACGTCGGCGTCGCTCGAGAAGCTCTTGAGCTCGGCCGGGTCCTTGCCGTCCTTCTGCAGGTCCTCGTTCCAGCGCATGAGCAGGGCTTCCTGGTTGGTCCCGTTGCCCACGGCGATCACGCGCCCGCTCACGGAGTCGGGCTCGCCGAGCCCGAGGCCGGCGCCCTTCTTCACGAGGAACGTCATGAAGGCGCGCCGGTAGGAGGCGAAGTCGAACGTCTCCAGGCGCTCGTCGTTGATGCCGACGTTGGAGTGGACGACCTCGAACTCGCCCGCCTTCAGCTTGAGCGGCCAGTTCTCCCAGCTGGTGATCCTCAGGTCCAGGTCGAGGCCCAGCTTGTCGGCGGCGAGCTGGGCGATGTCGGGCTCGGAGCCGATGGGCGTCTTGTTGTCATCGGCCATGAAGCACAGCGGCGGCCCGCCCACCACGGTGGTCGCGACGGTGAGCCTGCCGTCCTTGCGGAAGGACTCGGGCACGGCCTTCGCGAGCTTCTCGTCGACGGAGGTGCGGATCCTCTTCTGCGTGCCGGAGGTGTCGATCGACGAGGAGCCGCCCGAGCCGCCGTCGGAGGATCCTCCGTCGGAGCCGCCCGGGCCCGCCGCGCTGCTCACCGTGGTCGGATCGGCGCAGGCGGCGAGGGCGGCGAGGACGGGCAGGGAGGCGGCTCCGGCGAGGAGCCGTCGGCGCGGGAGCCGGTGCCGACCGGGGTCGGCGGGATGCTGGGTCATGGATTCTCCGGAGGGGGCGTGAGTGGGGTGCGGGCCGACGGGGCCCGGGTCGCGAAGGGTGCTCATGCGGCGTGGATGCGCTGCAGGAAGCCGCGGGTGCGCTCGTGGCGGGGCGCGCCGATGACCTGCTCGGGCGGCCCCTGCTCCACGATGCGCCCGCCGTCCATGAAGACGACGTGTTCGGCGACGTCGCGTGCGAAGGCGATCTCGTGCGTGACGATCAGCAGGGTGGTGCCGGCGCTCGCGAGATCGCGGATCACGGCGAGCACCTCCTCCACGAGCTCGGGGTCGAGCGCCGAGGTGGGCTCGTCGAACAGCAGCACCTTGGGGCGCAGGGCGAGGGCGCGGGCGATCGCGACGCGCTGCTGCTGGCCGCCGGAGAGCTGGCGCGGGTAGACGTCCGCCTTCGCGGCAAGTCCCACGGTCTCCAGGAGCTCGCGGCCGCGTGCGAGCGCCTCGCGCTTGGGGACGCCGAGCGCGCGCCTGGGCGCCTCCGCGACGTTCTGGAGCGCGGTCATGTGCCCGAAGAGGTGGAACTGCTGGAACACCATGCCCACCTCGGTGCGCTGGCGCAGCACGTCCTTCTCGGAGAGCTCGAGCAGCAGGTCGTCGCGGCGGCGGTAGCCCATGATCTCGCCGTCGATCGCGACCACGCCGCGGTCCAGGGCCTCGAGGTGGTTGAGCGTGCGCAGCAGCGTCGACTTGCCCGAGCCGCTGGGGCCCAGGATCGCGGTGACCGTGCCGGGCTCGACGGTCAGGTCGACCCCGCGCAGCACCTCGAGGTCGCCGTAGGCCTTGTGGGCCGCGCGGACCTCGACGCGTCCCCCGCGGGGCGCCGTGACGGCGGCGGTCGACGTGGTGGTCTCGAGGGCGGTCATGCGCGCACCTCCGTGCTCTTCGAGCGCAGACCCGTGAGGTTCGCGCGCAGGCGCTGCAGCGGGGTGGGCGGCAGCGTGCGCACGGCGCCCTTCGCGAAGTGGCGCTCGATGTAGTACTGGGCGATGGACAGCAGCGAGGTGATGACGATGTACCAGAGGGTCGCGACCATGAGCATCGGCAGCACCTGCTGGGTGCGGCCGTAGATCAGCTGCACGGTGAAGAACAGCTCGGCGTGGGCGATCACGTAGACGATCGCCGTGCCCTTGACCAGGCCGATCACCTCGTTGAACGCCGAGGGCAGGATGGCGCGCATGGCCTGCGGGAGCACGATCCGCAGGTTGCGGTCGCGCGCGGGGATGCCGAGCGCGCTCGCGGCCTCGACCTGTCCGGCGTCGACCGAGAGGATGCCGCCGCGGATCAGCTCGGAGGCGTAGGCCGCCTGGTGCAGGCCCAGGCCCAGCACGGCGGCGACGAGCGGGGTCATCAGGTCGCTCGTGCGGGCGTCGAGAATGCTGAGGTTCGTGAACGGGACGCCCACCACGATGCGGTCGTAGAGGTAGCCGAGGTTGAACCAGATGAGCATCTGCACCAGCAGCGGCGTCGAGCGGAAGATCCAGGAGAACGTCCAGGACAGCCCCGAGGCCAGCCGCGAGCGGGAGAGGCGCATGAGCGCGAGCACGAGGCCCAGGCCGAAACCGAGCACACCCGAGAGCACGGTGAGCTTCAGCGTCTCCCCGAGCCCGCGGATGATCGAGCGGGCGAGGAACCAGCTGCCCACCACGCCCCACTCCCACCGCGGGTTCAGGGCGATGGCGACGAGCGCGGCGAGCACGAGGACGCCCACGATGGTCACGACGGCGCGGCGCACCGGCCGACGGGCGGGGGCGACCCGCAGCCGCTCGATCCGGTCTGCTCCCAGGGCGTCGAGCGAGCGGCCCGCAGGAGCACCGCCGCCCTCGACCCCGTCGTCCGCCGACCGGCCGGGCATGTCCGAGGCACAGGACTCCTCGCCGCTCGTGCGGAGCGTGCGGGATGCGGCGTCGCGTGCAGTGAGGGTCACGGCTGTGCCTTCCGGTCGTGGGTCTGGGGCGATGGGGCCGACGGTCGTCGGCTCCGGGATGACGTGGATCCCGTGGATCTGTGTGAACGCACGTAACACCCCTGTTGCAGTTATGGACCGTATAAGCGAGTCTTTAGTTGTGGCAAGCGGAGACGTCTCGACCGGACACATCACGACACAGAAGGGAGCGCCGATGAGCACGAGAAGCGCGCGGATCATCGTCGTGGGTGCCGGTCCGCGGCCCTCTGGCCTGCTGGAACGCCTCGGCGCGAACGCCGCGGAGTTCGCCGGCGCGCACGTGCGGATCGACCTCGTCGATCCCAGCACGCCGGGTGCGGGACGCATCTGGGACGCGCACGAGAGCCCGCTCCTGCTCATGAACTCCCGCGCGATGGACGTGACGATGTTCACGGACGAGGCGTCCAGCATCGACGGGCCCGTCCGCCCCGGCCCCTCCCTCGCGCAGTGGGCCGAGGGCATCCGCGAGGGCGGCATCGCGGCCCCGACGGCGGGCACCGAGCGCCTCGCGGAGATCGAGGCGCTCACTCCCGAGTCCTTCCCGAGCCGCCGCGTGCAGGCGCTCTACCTCGAGTGGGTGTTCGGGCGCGTGCTCGCGGACCTTCCCGCGAGCATCGAGGTGCGCATCCACCGCCGCCTCGCGACCGGCATCGAGAAGCGCGGCGGACCGGAGGGCACCGCGCCGTCCGGCGCCCCCTGGCGCGTCGCGCTCGACGACGGCACCTCGCTCTCGGCGGATCTCGTGCTCGTCACCGTCGGCCACACCGACGCCCGCCCCACTCCCGCGCAGCGCGACCTCCTTGACTTCGCCGCCCGCCACGACGGCGTCTACGCCTCCCCCTCGCACGCCGACGGCGTGGACCTGGCCTCGCTGACCGCGGGCCAGGACGTGATCCTGCGAGGCATGGGCCTCGGCGCAGTGGACCTCATCGCCCTGCTCGCCGAGGGCCGCGGCGGCAGCTTCTCCCCCGCCCCGCTCGTGGGCGACCCGGACCGGCTGACGTACGAGCCCTCCGGCGAGGAGCCCGTGCTGTGGCTCGGCTCGCGCCGCGGCACACCCTTCCACTCGAAGGTGCGCGGGGAGGACGTCCCCACCGGGCCATCCGCGCTCGCGCACCTGACGCCGGAGGCGCTCGATGCCGCCGAGGACGCCGAGGGCCACGTCGACTTCGAGCGCTCCGTGCTGCCCCTGGTCGCCGCCGAGATCCGCCATGCGGTCCCGGGCATCGCCCTCGGCCGCACGGACAGCGAGGGCTGGGATCTGCTCACCGCGCTCGACGACCCGCTGGTCGGGCTCTTCGGGAGCGACGGCGCGGCCCCCGACGACGCCGCCGAGGCGCTGCGCCGCACGCGCGATGTGCTCGTCGGCCACATCGAGAGCGACCTGCGCGAGCGCACCGGGGAGGATCCGACGCAGGCGCGCGCGCTCTTCCAGGTGCTGCTGCGCATCACGGGGGCCCTCGCCCGGCTGCTGCCCGCCGAGCGCCTCTCCCCCGCCTCGCGCGGCAGCTATCCGGGGCTGTGGCACTCCCTGTTCAGCTTCGTCTGCTCGGGTCCGCCGCCGCGTCGGCTCCAGCAGATCCTCGCCCTCGAACGCGCCGGGCTCGTCCACTTCCTCGGCCCGCGCCTGCAGGTCACGGCCGACGAGGAGACCGGCGAGTTCGTCGCCGAGGGCGCGGGCGGCGCACGGGTGCGGACCCGCGCGCTCGTGGACGCCTTCCTGCCCGCGCCCACGCTCGAGGGCTCCTCGAACTCCTTCCTGCGCCGCCTCGGCACGGACATCGGAGCGAGCGATCCCCATGCGCCGGGCCGTCTGCGCACCGACGGCGCGGGCCGGGTGCTCGACGCCGAGGGCGCGCCGGTCCCGGGGCTGTGGGCCGTCGGCCCCGCGACCTCGGAGTTCCCGCTCGGCGCCTTCGCCCGCCCCCGCACCGACGCCCCTGTCTTCCGGCGCAACGACGCCCTCGCCCGCACTCTTCTCGCCGAGGCGGAGGCCGTCGCCGCCGGCGCCCCGAGCACCGATGCCGGCCATCCCGCGCACGACGTCGGCATCGTGGGCGCCGGCAAGATCGGCACCGCGATCGCGCGTCAGGCCGTGCGCAGCGGACTGCACGTGCACGTCGAGACCTCGCGCGATCCCCGCTCGCTGAGCGCGCGGATCCCGGGCGCCGTGGCCGGCCTGCGCACGCCCTCCGCCGGGGAGGTGGTCGTGCTGACCATGCCGTTCCACGCCGTCTTCGACCTCGATCCCGAGCGCCTGCGCGGGGCGGTCGTCGTCGACGCGACGAACCCCTGGGGGCCCGAGGACCTCGCGGCGATCGAGGAGGCCCGCGCCCGCTTCGGCGCCGACCTCTCGAGCAGCGAGCTGGCCGCGGCGCACCTGCCGGCGAGCCGCGTCGCCAAGGCCCTGAACCACATCGGCTACCACGACGTCGAGGACCATCCGCGGCCGGCCGGGGCGAGCGATCGCCGCGCCCTCGCGATCGCCTCGGACGACGAGGTCGCGGCCACCCGCGTCGCGGCGCTCCTGGACAGGCTGGGATACGACGCGGTGCTCGTGGACGGGCTGGGCCAGGCCCGCCACCTCGAGCCCGACGGCGCCGTCTTCGGCTCCCACGCCTCCCGCGACGTGCTCACCGCGGCCCTCGAGGCGGCCGACGCCGCGGTGCTCACCGCGGCCTGAGCCCGGGCCCGCGCGGCGCAGGGTTCGGGCATGCTGTGCCCATGACCGCCTCCGCACCGACCATCCTCGCGACCAGCGCCGGCTACGTCCCCCACCCGCGCCTGCGTTTCGACTTCGGGCCGATGATGCGCCTGGCGACCGAGCTCGCCGCCGAGGACGGATGGCACGACCCGTCCGGCCCTCCGCGCATCTGCAACGTCTCGACCGCCTCCGGCGATGACGCGCGCTTCCAGAGGGACATGGAGGAGGCCGCCCGCGACGCCGGCTACGAGCTGCACCACCTCTCGCTGTTCTCCACGCCCAACGTCGCGGACATCCCCGCCTACCTGCGCTCCTTCGACGTGATCTGGGTGAACGGCGGCTCCGTGGTCAACCTGCTCGCGGTGTGGCGGGCGCACGGCCTGGACCGCGTGATGCGGCAGCTGTGGGAGGAGGGCGTGGTGCTCGCGGGCGTCTCCGCGGGCTCGATCTGCTGGCACACGGGCGGGGTGACGGACTCCTTCGGTCCCGACCTCGCACCGGTGACCGACGGCCTCGGTCTGCTCCCGTGGGCGAACGGCGTGCACTGCGACACGGAGGGGGCGCGGATGCCTCTGCTGCGGAGGCTCGTGGCCGAGGGGACGCTCGGCGAGACGCTCTGCACCGACGACAGCACGGGATTGCTGTATCGCTCGCAACAGCTGGCGGAGGCTGTGAGCGAGAAGGAGGGTGCGAGGGTCCGCAGACTCCATCGGGACGACTCGACGGGCGCTCTCGTCGAGGAGGACCTGCCCGTGCGGCTGCTCGACGGAGCGCTCCCGGCCGGATCCTCCTGAGGCCTCAGCGCCGACGGGCCCGGCGGCCTCCCCTGAAGGAGGCCGCCGGGCCCGTCGGACGACGACGCACCAGGCGCCGTGCGCGGCGGTCGGTCACCGACCGCCGCGCGGGTCGGGGCTCAGACGCCGACCGGCGCGTCCTCGAAGGTCGCGGTGTCGATGACGGCGCGGAAGTAGACCTCGCCGTTGACCACGCGGTCGTAGGTCGTGTCGACCTCGTCGACCCCGATGACCTCGATCTGGGCGCCGATGCCGTGCTCGGCGCAGAAGTCGAGCATCTCCTGGGTCTCGGCGATGCCGCCGATGTTGGAGCCGGCGAGCACCTTGCCGCCGCCGATGAGCGCACCGAAGTGCAGCGGCTGAGCGGCCGGCGGGAGGCCGACGACGGCCATCACGCCGTGCGGCTTGAGCAGCCGCAGGTAGCTGTCGACGGGGATGTCGGCGCTGATCGTGTTGAGGATCAGATCGAACTCGCCGCGGTGCTCCTCGTAGAAGCCGTCCTCGGTGGTCGGGAGCATGCGGGTCGCGCCCAGATCGATCGCGAGCTGCTCCTTCTTGCGCGAGCGCGAGAGCACGGTGACCTCGGCACCCATGGCCGCCGCGAGCTGGACGCCCATGTGGCCGAGGCCGCCCAGGCCCAGCACGGCGACCTTCTTGCCCTCGCCGACGCCCCAGCGGGCGAGCGGGGCGTAGGTCGTGATGCCGGCGCACAGCAGCGGGGCGGCGACGTCGAAGTCGAGGCCGTCGGGGATGCGGCACACGAAGCGCTCGTCGACGACGACCTTCTGCGAGTAGCCGCCCTGGGTGATGGTGCCGTCGACGTCCTTGACGTTGTAGGTGCCGACGCTGCCGTTCAGGCAGTCCTGCTCCTGGCCGGCGAGGCACTGCTCGCACTCGCCGCAGGAGTCGACCATGCAGCCCACGCCGACGCGGTCGCCCACGGTGTACTTCGTGACCTGGTCGCCGACGGCGGAGACGACGCCCGCGATCTCGTGGCCGACGGTGAGCGGGAAGTGCGCCTCGCCCCACTCGTTGCGGATGGTGTGGATGTCGCTGTGGCAGATGCCGGCGGCCTTGATGTCGATGACGACATCGGTGGGCCGGGGGTCGCGACGCTGGATCTCGGCGACCTTGTAGGGCTGGTCGGGGCCGGTCTTCTGCAGGGCCTTGACGGTGAAGGGCACGGTCGTCTCCTCGGAGCTCGGGTGCGGATGGATGCCCGCCGGGACGTCCGGAGCGATGCTCCGGCATGGGGTGCGATCTCGAGGACGCACCCCCGCGGCGGGCGACCCGACCAGCGTAGTCCCGCAGGCCCCCGCCCCATCGGCCGACGAGATTCTCCAGACACTCAGGAATGGCGGCGAACACCGGGCGTCCGCCCCGGCGCGGCGTGACGGTGTCGCTTCGCCCGTACGGCGCGGTGCCCGGGCGCGGTGGAGAGGGCGCTCGGTGGAGAGGGTGCTCAGTCCGGCGCGCCCTCGAGGATCTCGCCGCGACCGGGCATCCCGCAGGGCAGCACGAAGGGCACGGGCACGGTGCGCTCGATGTCGAGCCCCTCCATCGCCTGCAGGTGGAGGTGGGGCTCCATGCTGTTGCCCGAGTTGCCGCACGCGGCGAGCACGTCGCCCGCGCGGACCGTGTCCCCGGTGCGGACCCGGATGCTGCCGCGCCGCAGGTGGCAGAGCGCGACGAACACCTGTCCGCGGTGCGGGTCCTCCGTCGCGATCACCACATGGTTGCCCGCCAGGCCGTTCCAGCCCTCGGCGGCGCGACGGCCCTGCGTGAGCGCGTATCCGATCGAGGCGAGCCCGCGGTGCGCGTCATGATCGACCTCCCCGTCGTGGGCCTTCACGACGCGGCCCTCGCACGGAGCGAGCACGTCCCGGCCGAATCCGGGGAAGCGCTCGGGAGGCTCGGGACCGAGCAGGGCGCCGGCGTCGAAGGGGCCCGTGCGGGAGTCCGCCCCCACGGGGACCAGGTCCAGCGCGAGGGCGGTCGCGAAGCGCTCGGTGCCGTGGCTCGGGACGCGGTCGGCCGGGGAGTTCCGCGGGGTCCATCGGCCGCGCAGAGGATGGGCGAGACGCAGCGGAGGCAGGGCCTCCGCGCGCTCCGCCCGCCCGTCGGCGCGGCGCTCCGGCATCGGGGTCGCTCAGCCGACCTGCTGGAGGCGGACGATGTTGCCCGCCGGGTCGCGCAGCGCGCAGTCGCGCGGTCCCCAGTCCTGGTCGGTGGGCTCCTGGATGACGTCGGCGCCGGCGGCCTCGATGCGTGCGAACTCGGCATCGACGTCGTCGGTGGACAGCAGGACCATGGCGAAGACGCCCTTGGCCATGAGGGAGGCGACGGCGGCGCGCTCCTCGTCGGTCGCGGCAGGGTCGACGACCGGCGGGGCGAGGACGATCGAGACGGACTCGTCGTCCTTCGGGCCGACGGTGATCCAGCGCATGGCGCCCTGGCCGACGTCGAGCCGGACGTCGAAGCCGATCACGTCGCGCCAGAAGGCGAGGGACGCGTCGGGGTCGGTGTGCGGGAGGAAGGAGGTGCGGATGCCGATGCTCATGGCCCCATTGTGCGCGCGGGGGCTGCGGGGCCGCTTCTCGATTCCTGATCGGGTGCGGCTGTCCCGGCTGTCCCTGCAGCCTCGGCCGAGGGGTTCCGACGGGGCCTGCGGATCGCCATCTGCACGCAGGACGGGATGCCGGGCGTGCCCTGCACCTGCGCGCGGTACGCGCTGGGCGCGACGCCGACGAGCTCGCTGAAGCGCAGGCTGAAGGTGCCGAGGGAGCCGAAGCCCACGGCGAAGCACACGTCGGTCACGCTCATGTCGCCGCGCCGCAGCAGCATCATCGCCCGCTCGACGCGGCGGGTCATGAGGTAGCGGTACGGCGGTTCCCCGAAGGCCTCGCGGAACCGGCGACCGAGATGGCCCGCGGACATGTGGGCGCCGCGGGCGAGCTCCTCGACGTCCAGGGGCCGGTCGAACTCGCGATCGATGCGGTCGCGCACGGCGCGCAGGCGCACGATCTCCGAGAGGCGGTCCTCCAGCGCACGGTGTGTCATGCGCGGAACAGTAGTCGCCCGATGATCCGATCCCCCATGTGACGCACGGATCGCGCGCGCCGCGGGCGGGCACTGTGCATCGGCCCCCGGCAGTGGCAGGATGTCCGCTCGTGGTCACTGAACCAGGCCGTGCCCCGCATCCTCACGGGAGCATCACCCCCGCAGCCGCCCCGTCGGCCGAGTCCCCTTCCACGGCAGACGCCCCGAGCACCGAGGCGCCCGGCGCGGACGCCCCGAGCGCGACCCCATCGGACGCCGATTCCTCGGACCCCGGCCCGCGCATGTCCCCCGGAGACGCCTCGGCTCCCCCGCCGGATCGACCCCGGCGCTCCCGCCGGGCCGTGCTCGATCCCGACGGCCGGCCCCGCCGCCGCCAGCCCGTCGCAGCCCTCATGCTCGGTGCCGCGGGCGTCGTGTTCGGCGACATCGGCACGAGCCCTCTTTACTCGCTCCAGACCGTCTTCAGCACCCACCACAACTCCGTCGCCCCCACCGAGCAGGACGTGCTCGGCGTGATCTCGATGATCGTGTGGTGCCTGATCCTCATCGTCACGGTCACCTACGTGGGTGTGATCCTGCGCGCCGACAACCAGGGCGAGGGCGGCATCCTCTCCCTCGCGAACCTCATCCAGCGCAAGCTCGGCAGGCGCTCCACGCAGGCGTCGATCGCCCTGATCCTCGCGATCATCGGCGCGACCCTCTTCTACGGCGACTCCGTGATCACCCCCGCGATCTCCGTGCTCAGCGCCTTCGAGGGCCTGCAGGTCGCGAACCCGGCGCTGGGCGCCTGGGTGGTGCCCGCCGCGGTCGTGGTCCTCACCGGGCTCTTCCTCGTGCAGCGGTGGGGAACGGGCGCGATCGGGAAGGCGTTCGGGCCGATCATGGTGTGCTGGTTCCTCGCGATCGCCGCGCTGGGCCTGCCGCACCTGCTCTCGGACCTCTCGATCCTGCGCGCCATCTCGCCCAGCTATGCGATCGTCTTCGCGCTGGACCGGCCCGTGGTCGCGTTCATCGCGATGGGCGCCGTGGTCCTCGCGATCACGGGCGCGGAGGCCCTCTACGCCGACATGGGCCACTTCGGCCGGCGTCCGATCGCCCTCGCCTGGCTGTGCCTGATCCTGCCCTCCCTGCTCATCTGCTACTTCGGGCAGGGCGCGCTGATCCTCTCGGACCCCTCGGCGATCGCCAGCCCGTTCTTCCGCCTCGCCCCGTCGTGGGCGCGGATCCCGCTCGTGGTGCTCGCGGCCATGGCCACGGTCATCGCCTCCCAGGCGGTCATCTCCGGTGCCTTCTCGGTCTCCCGGCAGGCGACCCGGCTGGGCCTGCTGCCGCGGCTGAAGGTCCTGCAGACCTCGAAGGTCCACGGCGGACAGATCTACCTTCCGGTGGTGAACCTCTTCCTGTTCCTGGGCGTGCTCACCCTGGTGCTCGCCTTCCGCTCCTCGGAATCGCTGGCCTCGGCCTACGGGCTCTCGGTGACGGGCACGCTGATGCTCGAGCTGTCACTGTTCCTCCTGCTCGCGCTGCGCGTGTGGAACTGGCCGCTGTGGCGCGTGGTCCTCATGGCCGTGATCGTGGGCGCCCTGGAGCTCGCCCTGTTCGCGGGCAACGTCATCAAGGTGGCCTCGGGCGGCTGGCTGCCCCTGGTCATCGCGGCCGCGCTGCTCGTGGTCATGCTGACGTGGCGGCGCGGAGCGCGCGAGTACTTCGGCAGGCGCCACGCCCTCGAGGGGCCGATCGACGAGTTCGTGCGGGAGATCCGCGAGAAGCACGTCCGACGGGTCCCGGGCCTCGCCGTCTACCCGCACGGCGATCCGTCGACGGTCCCGCTCGCGCTGCGCTCGAACCTCCGGTTCAACCGGATGGTGCATCGCAACGTCGTCATCATCACGATCCGCAACGTGGGGGTCCCGCACGTGCTGCACGACTCTCGCGTGCAGGTCAGCGACCTCGGCGATCCGCACGACGGCATCGTCCACGTCACCTACAAGGTGGGCTTCAACGATTCGCAGGACCTTCCTGCGGCGCTGACGGAGGCCGTGGGCCTCTCCCCCGAGCTGCGCGTGGACCCGAGGAAGGCGATCTACTTCCTGTCCGTGTTCCGCATCGAGCCCGGCGAGGACCGCTGCATGCCGCGCTGGCAGAAGGGCCTGTTCCGCCTCCTCGAGAAGTTCTCCGCGAACAAGACCCATGCCCTGCACCTGCCGCCCGAGCGCACCGTCGTGATGGGCGCCGAAGCGCAGGTCTGAGAGGCCGGACCGCCGACGGTTCACCCGGCCGCCGACGGTTCAGAGGGCGGCCTTGCCGAACCTCCAGTAGCCGGTGAACTCGATGCGCTTCTTGGGCACGTCGTGCGCGACCAGGTGGCGGCGCCCCTCGGCCACGAGCGCCTGTTCGCCCGCGAGGTACGCCTGCAGCTCGGCCCCGCGTGCCGGTCGCAGCTCGCGCAGCGCCTCGAGGGCGAGCACACCGGGGCGGTCGTGCGGGTCGGCGCGCGGGATCCAGCGCACCTCCATGTTCGCCGGGGCCTCGTGGGGCTGCTCGTCGGCCGCCTCGGGGATCTCGAGGATCGCGGTGCCGCTCGTGCTGCGCGGAAGGTCGCGCAGGATGCCGAGGATCGCCGGCAGCGCGGACTCCTCGCCGACGAGCAGCACGGAGGCCGCGTCCGCCAGGTGGTCGAATCCCCGGCCCTGGTCGATCATCATCACCTGCTCGCCCTCGCGCGCCCGTCGCGCCCAGGGGCCGGCGATCCCTTCGTCGCCGTGGGAGACGAAGTCGATGTCGAGCTCTCCGTCCTCGGCGCGCAGCTCGCGGATCGTGTAGCTGCGCACGGGCGGGCGCTTCCCGGAGCTCGTGGTGAGGTACTTCAGCGCCCCGGCGAGGCCGAAGCCCTCGGGCACGCGCGAATAGTCGGTCCCGCCCTCGGGATGCGGCAGGAAGAGCCGCACCCACTGGTCGAAGCCGTGGGCGGGGATCGTGGACACGTCCTCACCCTGGAGGGTCACGCGGATCATGTACGGGCTGACCTGCGCGGTGCGGGCCACCCGCGCGAGATGGTGCCCGCGGAAGCGGCGGGCGTCGGTGAACGCCATGGGCAGTGGCCCTCCTCGGTGCGTCGGGCCGACGACCGGCCCGGGGTGAGGTGAGCCTATCCGAAGTGATCGAAGCCGAGGTCGGCGAGCACTGTGCCGTCGAGCACCACGCCGCTCTCCTCCCCCGGCGCGAGAGCGCGCACGCGGCCGATCCGCCGGAACCCGGGGGGAACCTCTCCCTCCTCGAAGGTCGCCAGGAGGGCATGCTCCTCCCCGCCGCCCAGCACCCACTGCCAGGGGTCGGTGCGCTCCGCGAGGAGATCCGCAGCAGGTGCGAGGGCGGCGGCGTCGGCCGCGAGCACGGCCCGGTCCAGATCCAGGAGGACGCCGCTCGCCCGTGCGATGCGGCCGCCGTCGCGCGCGAGTCCGTCGGACACGTCGAGCATGGCCCGGGCGCGCCCGGGACAGGCCGTCCAGCCCTGGGCGATCTCGGGATCGGGTGCGTCGTGCCAGGCCACGAGGCCTTCAGGAGTCATGTCGGGACGGGTGGCGCGGGGCGTCCCGTCGGCAGAGATCCTCCCGACGAGCTCCTCGCCCCGGCCCGCGAGCACGAGCGCGAGGCCGGCGGCGGAGCGGCCGATCAGCGGGCTGCCGAGGGCGAGCACCTGGCCCGGGCGCGCTCCGTCCCGTCGGATGGGCGCCTGTCCCTCCGGGAGGGCGCCGACCGCGGTGACGGTGATGGAGAGGGCGTCCGCCGCGCCGAGGTCACCGCCCACGACGCTAGCCCCCTCGCGTGCGCAGCGCTCGGCGAGTCCGCGGCTGATGCCCTCGAGCAGCTCCGAGGAGGTCTCGCGCGGGGCGGAGACGGAGACGACGACGGCCTGCGGGCGCGCGCCCATGGCGGCGACGTCGGCGAGGTTCTGCACCGCGGCCTTGCGGCCGATCCACTCCGGACGGGTCGCGCGCAGCAGGAAGTCGTGCCCCTCGGTGAGGGTGTCGGTCGTGATGACCAGACGCGGGGAGGCCAGGCGCACCACGGCCGCGTCGTCCCCGGGTCCCAGCTCGACGTCGGAGCCCTGGGCGAGCCCGGGGGTGATCCGGGCCAGGAGGCCGGACTCGGTCAGGTGCTCGATGCGCGTCATGCCCCCAGTGTGCCCGAGGTCAGGCCCGATATCCTCGGGGCATGCGCCGCGCTCTGCCCCGTCCCGTGCTCCTCGCCGGCGCCCTGCTGCTCGGCTGCACGGCGTGCGCCACGGTGCGCGTCCCCGCGGGCGAGGACGCCGCGGACCCGGCGTGCGCGCAGGTCGTGCAGGACGCGCCGGAGCAGCTCGAGGGGCAGTCGCGGCACGCGACGAGCAGCCAGGGCACTCTCGCGTGGGGCAGCGGCGACGAGGCGATCGTGCTGCGCTGCGGCGTCACTCCCCCGGGCCCGACCACGCAGATGTGCACGACCCTCACCGACGCCGACGGCACCGATGTGGACTGGATCATCGACGAGGACGGCTCGTCGGACGGGATCGTGCGCTTCACGACCTACGGGCGCACCCCGGCGATCGACCTCACGGTGCCGCGCGAGGTCGTCGGCGACCAGGCCTCCGCCGCGGCGCTGGATCTCACCGACCTGGTGACGTCGATCCCCGCCGAGCGCCACTGCCTCGACATCGACGACGTGCAGTGAAGCGGGCGTCTCGGCCCGTCGGTGCCCGCGACCCTCAGCGCAGGCCGATGCGGCGGGTGCGCGCCTGCTCGAGCAGGTCGGTGATCAGGCTCGTGTAGTCCATGCCCATGTTCTCCCAGAGCACGGGGAACATCGAGGACGGGGTGAAGCCGGGCATCGTGTTGACCTCGTTGACGACGACCTCGCCGGTCTCGGTCACGAAGACGTCCACCCGGCCCAGGCCCTCGAGGCGCAGCGCGGTGAAGGCGCCTGCGGCGACCTCGCGCACGCGCTCCGCAGCGCCGTCCGGCAGGGCCGCGGGGACCTGGATGCTCACGGTCCCCTTGCCGAAGTACTTCGACTCGTAGTCGTAGAAGTCCAGGTCGTCGCCCACGATGACCTCGCCCGGCTCGGTGGTGCGCGGGGCGTCGCCGCCTCGGCCCTGGAGCACCCCGCACTCGACCTCGCGGCCCACGACGCCCTGCTCGATGAGGATCAGCGGATCCTCGGCGAAGGCGGTCTTCACCGCGTGCTCGAGCTCCGCGGGATCGGTCACCTTGGAGACGCCCAGGCTCGAGCCGGCGCGGGCGGGCTTGACGAACCACGGGGCGGCGAGGCGCTCGCGCACGCTCGCGCCGACCTCCTCGGCGCGCTGGGCCCACTCGTCCTCGTGGACGCTGATCGACGGGGCCGACGCGATCCCGGCGGCGGCGAGGGCGGCCTTCGTTGACGTCTTGTCCATGCACGTGGCGGAGGCGAGGACCCCGCTGCCCACGTAGGGGATGTCGAGCAGGTCGAGGGCTCCCTGCACCGTGCCGTCCTCGCCGTAGGGGCCGTGCAGCAGCGGGAGCACCGCGTCGACCTCCGCGAGCGGCTCGATGCGGCCGTCCCGGACCACGCGCAGCGGCACGGGAGCGCCGGGGGTCTTCGTGCCCGTGGGCAGGAGCACCTCGTCCCCGTCGGACGGGACCTCGGGAGGGGTCGCCCCCTGCAGCTGCCAGTCGGCGGGGTCGTCGCTCACGTGCAGCCAGCGGCCCTGGCGGGTGATGCCGATCGCGACGACGTCGTACCGCTCGCGGTCGATCGCGCCGAGGATCCCGCCCGCTGTCACGCAGGAGATGCCGTGCTCGCCGGAGCGGCCGCCGAAGAGGAGCGCGATGGTGGAGGTCATGGGGTCGAGAGTAGTCACTCGGGTCGTACGGAGCGTGCGAGCAACGCCGTGGTGACCTGCTCGATCGGCACGCCGTGATCGACGACGTCGACGACCCCACGGGTGATCGGCATGTCGATCCCGAGCCGGTGAGCGGTCTCGTCCACGGCGCGGGCGGTGGCGACGCCCTCGGCGGTCTGGCCCACCTCGGCGGCGGCCGCCCCGACGTCGAGCCCCCGTCCCAGCGCGTGGCCCAGGCGGTGGTTGCGCGAGAGCGGAGACGCGCAGGTGGCGACGAGATCGCCCATCCCCGCGAGCCCGGCGAAGGTCCCCGCCTGCCCGCCCACGGCGACGCCCAGACGGGTGATCTCGGCGAGTCCGCGGGTGATGAGGCTCGCGCGGGCGTTGTCGCCGTAGCCGAGTCCCGCGGCGGCGCCGACGGCGATCGCGATGACGTTCTTGACCGCTCCGGCGACCTCGACGCTGATGACGTCCTGCGAGGTGTACGGGCGGAAGGAGGGGGCGGCGCACCAGGCGGCGACCGTGCGCGCCAGCTGTTCGTCGTGCGCGGCGATGACGCTCGCGCAGGGCTGGCGCCGAGCGATCTCGACGGCGAGGTTCGGACCGGAGAGCACGGCGACGCGCTGCGGTTCGACCCCTGCTGCCTCGACGATCACCTGGCTCATGCGCAGGTCGGTGCCCCGCTCGATGCCTTTGGCGAGCGAGAGCACGGGGACCTCGGGCAGCGTGAGGCCCGCCGCGCGCCAGGCGGAGAGGTTCTCGCGGAGGCTCTGGGCCGGCAGGGCGAGGACCACCCCGTCGGCCCCGTCGAGCGCCTCCCCCACCTCCGAAGTCGCGGTGACCTGCCCTGGCAGGCGGACGTCCCCGAGATAGGCGGGGTTGGCGCCGTGCTCGCGGATCTCGCGGGCGGTCTCCTCGCGCCGTGCCCAGAGGACGACCTCGCAGCCGGCGTCGGCGAGCACGAGCGAGAAGGTGCTGCCCCAGCTGCCGGCGCCGAGCACGGCGATGCGGGTCATCGGCCGAGGAACCTGCCGCGGCCGAGGGCCCGACGGGGCGCGCGGTCGGTGACGGTGCGCGGGCCGGTGGTGCGCGGGCCGAGCGCACGGCGGCGCACGGTCGCGGGCGCGCGCCGGGCGAGCGCGTTCACGGCCGCCGCGTGCATCATGCGCCGCGGCGCGAAGGCGATGCGCCCGCGCACCGAGCGGTACTTCACGGCCGTGGTGACCTGCAGCAGCTCGCCGCCGGGCAGGATCGCCACGCCGATGCGCACCGAGAGGTTCTGGTCGTCGTCCTTGATGAGCGCCTCGCTGCCGCGGACCTCGTCGGTCACGTACTGCTTCTCGGGCGGCGGGACCATGTCGAACAGGCGCACCGCCTCGTCGCGCAGCGCGCGCAGACCGCGCGTGCCCAGCGGTGTGTTCTCGTGGGAGAAGATCGCCTCCGCCCACACGCGCGGGTCCTCGACGTCGACCCCGCGGGTGGGGACGATCACCACGTCGCAGTAGTCGGGCACGGGGATGTCACGCAGCGCGAGCGAGCTCGCGGCCGCGCTCGTCACCCCGTCGCCGCGGTCATCGGACCCGCGGTCGACCGTCGAGCGATCCGCGGACCCGCGGTCGACGGTCGTGCCCTCGAGGATGTCGTCGTGCTGCTCGCTCATGCGTCCTCTCAGTCCTCCCAGTACTCGGCGCCGAGCGCCGTGAGCTTCTCGCGGAAGGCCTCGTAGCCGCGGTCGATGAGGTCGATGCCGTGGATCGAGCTGACGCCCTCGGCGCCGAGCGCGGCGATGAGGTACGAGAACCCGCCGCGCAGGTCGGGCACGGTGATGTCGGCCCCGTGCAGCTCCTTCGGCCCGGAGATGACGGCCGAGTGGTTGAAGTTGCGCCAGCCGAAGCGGCAGCTCGAGCCACCCAGGCATTCGCGGTAGACCTGGATGCGCGCGCCCATGTCGTTGAGGGCCCGGGTGAACCCGAGGCGGTTCTCGTAGACGGTCTCGTGGACGATGGAGATGCCCTCGGCCTGCGTGAGCGCGACGACGAGCGGCTGCTGCCAGTCGGTCATGAAGCCGGGGTGGACGTCGGTCTCCATGGCGATCGAGCGCAGCGGCTCGTCGGGCCGGAAGAAGCGGATGCCCTCCTCGGTGATGTCGAGGCCGCCGCCGATCCGGCGGAACACGTTGAGGAACGTGGACATGGGCTTCTGCTGGGCACCCCGCACGAAGACGTCGCCCTTGGTCACGAGCGCCGCGCAGGCCCAGCTCGCGGCCTCGATGCGGTCGGGGATCGCCACGTGCTCGTAGCCGCCGAGGCGCTCGACGCCCTCGATCGTGATGGTGCGGTCCGTCTGCAGGGTGATCAGCGCGCCCATCTTCTGCAGCACGGCGATGAGGTCCTCGATCTCCGGCTCGACGGCGGCGTTGGTGAGCTCGGTGAGGCCCTCGGCGCGCACGGCGGTGAGCAGCACCTGCTCGGTCGCGCCGACGCTCGGGTACTCGAGATGGATCTTCGTGCCCTTGAGGCCGTTCGGCGCGGTGATGTGGATGCCCAGCTCGCGCTTGTCCACGTGGGCGCCGAACTCGCGCAGCACGTCGAGGTGGTAGTTGATGGGCCGGTCGCCGATGCGGCAGCCGCCCAGGTCCGGGATGATCGCCTCGCCCAGGCGGTGCAGCAGCGGACCGCAGAACAGGATCGGGATCCGCGAGCTGCCCGCGTGCGCGTCGATCTCGGTGGCGTGCGCGCGCTCGACGTTCGAGGGGTCCATGCGGATCAGGCCCGCCTGGACGTCCCGCTCGATCTTCACGCCGTGGACCCTGAGCAGATCCGCGACGATCTGCACGTCGCGGATGTCGGGCACGGAGCGCAGCAGGCTGGGCTCCTCGCCCAGCAGCGCCGCCACCATCGCCTTGGAGACGAGGTTCTTGGCGCCGCGCACGGTGATGTCACCGTTCAGCGGGCGCCCTCCGCGCACGTGGAATGTCGAGGTCATATCGTCCTTGAAGCGTTCCGGGGACCCCCGGGCGGGGTCCGTCCTCCGATCCCGACAGAGTACCGGAGGGCGATGTGGCGGGGCTGGACGTCGGCCGCCGCTCAGTCCGCGGCGCGCGCGGGCAGCGTCTTGGGCATCCAGCGCGGACGCTTCGCCTCGAACGCGGAGATGTCGGCCTCGTGACGCAGGGTCAGGCCCACGTCGTCCAGGCCCTCCATGAGGCGCCAGCGGGTGTACTGGTCGATGTCGAAGCGGAAGGTCGCGTCGGCCGCATGGACCTGCTGGTTCTCGAGGTCGACGGTGATCTCGGTGCCCGGCGCCTCCTCGAGGATCTTCCACAGCTGCTCGATGTCGTCCTGGGAGAGCTTGGCGGCGACCAGGCCCTGCTTGCCGGCGTTGCCGCGGAAGATCTCGGCGAAGCGGCTCGAGAGCACGGCCTTGAAGCCGTAGTCGCGCAGCGCCCAGACGGCGTGCTCGCGGGAGGACCCGGTGCCGAAGTCGGAGCCGGCCACGAGCACCGAGCCGTGGGAGTAGGGCTCCTGGTTCAGGATGAAGTCGGGGTCCTTGCGCCAGTTGACGAAGAGGCCGTCGTCGAAGCCGGTCTTGGTGACCCGCTTGAGGTAGACGGCGGGGATGATCTGGTCGGTGTCGACGTTGCTGCGGCGCAGGGGGACGCCGACGCCGCTGTGGGTGGTGAACTTCTCCATGGTCTGTGCTTCCTCGCTCGTGGGTCGTCGGCCGGTGCGTGCTCGCGCTCAGGCGATGCGCAGTCCGCCCGGGAGCGGCACGCGCTCGGCGCGGGGCGGCTCGGCCGCGGGGTCGACGGGCTCGAGGTCCGACGGGGAGCTCAGCGTGCCGCGCAGCGCGGTCGCCGCGGCGACCACCGGGGAGACCAGGTGGGTGCGCCCTCCCTTGCCCTGCCGGCCCTCGAAGTTGCGGTTCGAGGTCGACGCGCAGCGCTCCCCCGGCGCGAGCTGGTCGGGGTTCATGCCCAGGCACATGGAGCAGCCGGCCTGGCGCCATTCGGCGCCGAAGGCGAGGATCTCGCGGTCCAGGCCCTCCTGCTCGGCCTGCAGCTTCACGCGCGCCGAGCCGGGCACCACCATCACCCGCACGTCCGGGTCCTTGCTGCGCCCGCGGATCACGCCCACGAAGGCTCGCAGGTCCTCGATGCGCGAGTTCGTGCACGAGCCCATGAACACGGTGTCCACGCGGATGTCCTTGAGCGGGGTGCCGGGCACCAGGTCCATGTACTTCAGGGCGCTCTCGGTGCTCGCGCGCGAGGTGTCGTCCGTGAAGTCCTCCGGTGCGGGGACCGCGGCCGACAGCGGCAGGCCCTGCCCGGGATTCGTGCCCCAGGTGACGAACGGCTCGAGCTCGTCGGCGTCGATGACGACCTCCGCGTCGAAGGTCGCGCCCTCGTCGGTGCGCAGCGACCGCCAGTACTCGACGGCCTCGTCCCACAGCTCGCCCTCCGGAGCGTGGGGGCGGCCCTTGACGTACTCGAAGGTGGTCTCGTCGGGGGCGACCATGCCCGCGCGGGCGCCGGCCTCGATCGACATGTTGCAGATCGTCATCCGGCCCTCCATGGAGAGGCTGCGGATGGCCTCGCCGCGGTACTCGAGCACGTAGCCCGCGCCGCCGCCGGTGCCGATCTTGGCGATCACCGCGAGGATGATGTCCTTCGCGCTCACACCCGGCTTGAGCGTGCCGTCCACGGTGATCGCCATGGTCTTGAAGGGGGCGAGCGGCAGCGTCTGGGTCGCCATCACGTGCTCCACCTCGCTGGTGCCGATGCCGAAGGCGAGCGCCCCGAAGGCGCCGTGGGTGGAGGTGTGCGAGTCGCCGCAGACCACGGTGATGCCCGGCATGGTGAGCCCCAGCTGCGGGCCGACGACGTGCACGATGCCCTGCTCCCTGTCGCCCAGGGAGTGGATGCGCACGCCGAACTCCTCGGCGTTGCGGCGCAGGGTGTCGATCTGGGTGCGGGAAGTGATGTCCGCGATCGGCTTGTCGATGTCGACCGTGGGGGTGTTGTGGTCCTCGGTCGCGATCGTCTGGTCGACGCGGCGCAGGTCGCGGCCCTCCTGGCGCAGCCCGTCGAAGGCCTGGGGGCTGGTCACCTCGTGGAGGAGCTGGAGGTCGATGTAGAGCAGGTCGGGCTCGCCGTTCTCTCCCCGGCGCACCACATGGTCCTTCCACACCTTCTCCGCGAGCGTGCTCGCCATGGCTCCTCTTCCTTCCCTCGTGATCACCCGGCGTCCGCGCCGGATGAGGTCCGGCACGATGCCGGGTCGGCCTCCGGCGCGGGCTCGGTGCGGGGCCGACAGGCCCGTCGGCCCGGGCCGACGAGGACGTCACGCGCACCGGCGCTCGGCCGGAACACTGCAATCGTCGCCAGGGAAATCGCGCTGCGCACTTGCGTCTCAACAAATAAGACGGCAATATCGGAGCATGGACACCACCACGGAGGAGGGCGGGAGCGGCGTCGGCGTGCTCGACAAGGCCGCAACCGTCCTCGGAGCCCTCGAAGCAGGCCCTGCGACCCTCGCCCAGCTCGTCCAGTCCACAGGACTGGCCCGCCCCACGGCCCATCGCCTCGCGGTGGCCCTGGAGCATCATCGCCTGGTGGCGCGCGACATGCAGGGTCGTTTCATCCTGGGTCCCCGGCTCGGGGAGCTCTCCGCCGCCGCCGGCGAGGACCGCCTGCTCGCCGCCGCGGGTCCCGTCCTCACCGCGCTGCGAGATCACACGGGCGAGTCCGCCCAGCTCTACCGCCGTCAGGGCGACCACCGCATCTGCGTGGCGAGCGCCGAGCCGCCCATCGGCCTGCGCGACTCCGTGCCGCTGGGGTCCACCCTGACGATGAAGGCCGGCTCCGCCGCCCAGATCCTGCTCGCGTGGGAGGAGCCGGACCGCCTGCACCGCGGCCTCCACGGCGCCCGCTTCACCGCCACCATGCTCTCCGCCGTCAGGCGCCGCGGCTGGGCCCAGTCCATCGGTGAGCGCGAGGCGGGCGTCGGCTCCGTCTCGGCACCGGTGCGCGGTCCGGGCGGGCGCGTGATCGCGGCCCTCAGCGTCTCGGGGCCGCTCGAGCGCATCACCCGACAGCCCGGGCGCCTGCACGCCGCCGCGGTGATCAGCTCCGCCAACCACCTCAGCGAGGTCCTGCGCCGCGCCGGCGGCTGAGCTGGGGCGGAGCTGGTGCGGGCGGTGTGGTCCTGTCGCGGGGCGGTGCTCGTTGCCGCGGAGCGGCGCAGCCACGGGGCGGCACTGTCGCCGGGCAGCAGTGGCGACTCTGGCGGCACTGTCGCCGGGCAGGAGTGGCGACTCTGACGGCAGTGTCACGGGGCGGCGCATACGGGACATCTCTGCCAGATATGGCAGAGATGTCCCGTATATGCCGCTCCACAACACAACCGCCTGCCCCGCACGCAGGAGGAGCCGGCAAGCAACTGCCCCGCACGCAGAAGGAGCCGGCATCCGCGCGGATGCCGGCTCCTTCTGTGCTGCTCGTACCCCGTACCGGATTTGAACCGGTGTTACCGCCGTGAGAGGGCGACGTCCTAGGCCGCTAGACGAACGGGGCCTGTGCCGATCAGACGACCGGCTGCCGATCCGAGGACCGACGATCCGGAGCGATGACCTGCCATGCAGGCCATGTTTCCGAGGTGCGGTCCCGTGGACCGCGATGCAGGTGCTCGACCTGCCGCAGATCGAGGACCTGCTGGTACCCCGTACCGGATTTGAACCGGTGTTACCGCCGTGAGAGGGCGACGTCCTAGGCCGCTAGACGAACGGGGCGCGGACTTCGAACTCCCCGCGTGAGCGAGGGTGAAGCGCTGGGGTACCAGGACTCGAACCTAGAATAACGGTACCAGAAACCGTCGTGTTGCCGATTACACCATACCCCAAGGTCAGAGCACCTTTCCGAGGACCTGGGTCCGCGGTGCGGGTGCCGCAACGAGATAGAACATTACCCGGTCCCCGTGCCCGTCGGCAAAGCGATCGCGGCCGCGACCCCTGTGAGGTCTCCCACCTCGCAGTATCTGCGCTGGTCAGACGCCGGTTCTCGGTGCTCGAGGGACCGTTCGTCGCCGGGGCGCCTGAGAAGCACGCCACGAAGCCCCGCGAGCGCCGCGGCCTGCGCGTCCACATCGGGCTCGTCGCCCACGTACGCGGTGCGCGCGGGGTCGGCGCCGAGCAGGCGGGCGCCCTCGCGGAACACACGCGGATCGGGCTTGCCCACGCCGAAGGTCTCGACGGTCACGAGCAGCGGGACGACGTCCGCGAGTCCCGCGCACTCGAGCTTGCGCTCCTGCAGGGAGCGGGATGCGTTCGACACCGCTCCCACCGCCACCCCGGCCTCGCGCAGTGCGAGCACCGCGGGTCGGGCGTCCTCGAAGGCCGCGCACGCGGGCGCGAACTCCGCGTCGAAGGCGCGGGCGAACGTCTCGTACTCGGCGTCCGTGAAGGCGGCGAGACCCAGCCAGTGCGCGATCTCGTCGATGCGGGCGTGGCGCTGGACGGCGTAGGGGACCTCACCGCGCGTGTACGAGCGGTAATGATCCCCCGGATCGGCCGACCAGCGCGCGATGATCTCCCGGTCGTCGACGCCCGCAGCCCTCTCGTCGGCGCCCGTCGCCTGGCCGTCGGCGCTCCTGACCCGGTCGTCGGGGCTCGAGGCGAGCTCCTCGCTCCCGGCCTGCGTGGACGCGCCGCGCCGCTCCCTCAGCATCGGGATCAGAGAACGGCCGAGGGCGCGGGCGAAGGCGGACGCCGTGTCGACGAGCGTGTGGTCGATGTCCAGGAGCACGGCCTCGACCCCTGCCAGGTGCTCGGCGAGCTCGGCCGGGCGGCGCGCCGTCCCGTCGGACGACGGACTCCGCCCCGCCTCGCTCACCGAACCCTCGCCGTCATCGACCACGACGCACATGCCGCATCAGGTGTCCTCGACTCTCCCGATCCTGGCACTCCCGATCCCGGCGCTGCCGGATCCTGACACTCCGGGATCCCGGCGCTCCCGGATCCTGACGCTCCCGGATCCTGACGCTCAGGCCAGTCCCGCGAAGACCTCACGACCCGCGCGAAGGCGCGCGAGGGAGGAGTCGCGGCCGAGCAGCTCCATGGACTCGAACAGCGGCGGCGAGATGCGGCGGCCGGAGATCGCCGAGCGCAGGGGGCCGAAGGCGAGGCGCGGCTTGATGCCCATGTCCTCGACGATCGCGGCGCGCAGCGCCTCCTCGAGGCGGGCGGCGGCGAAGTCGTCCTCGGAGATCGCCTCGACCTCCGTGATCGCACGGTCCACGACCGCGGCGGGGTCCTCCCCCATCTTCTTCAGGGCGTCCTCGGCGATGGTCAGGTCCGCGTCGTCGATGAAGAGGAAGCGGAGCATGTCCGGGGCCTCGCCCAGCAGGTTCATGCGCGGCTGGACGAGCGGGGTCGCCGCGGCGAGCAGGGCGTGCTCGTGCTCGGTGATCGGGTCGGACACGACACCGGCCTTCTGCAGGTACGGGACCATGCGCTCGGTGAACTCGACCGGATCCAGCAGGCGCATGTGGTCGGCGTTGATGGCGGTGGCCTTCTTGAAGTCCACGTGCGCGGGGTTCGGGTTCACGTCGCCCGCGTCGAAGCGCTCGACCATCTGCTCGCGCGTGAAGACGTCCTGGTCGGCGCTGTAGCCCCAGCCCAAGAGCGCCAGGTAGTTGACCATGCCCTCGGGCAGGAAGCCCTGGTCGCGGTAGTTGAAGAGGTTGGACTCCGGGTCGCGCTTGGAGAGCTTCTTGTTGCCCTCGCCGAGCACGTACGGCAGGTGGCCGAAGCGCGGGATCGCGGTCGCGACGCCCACTTCGATGAGCGCGCGGTACAGGGCGATCTGACGGGGCGTCGAGGAGAGCAGGTCCTCGCCGCGCAGCACGTGGGTGACGCCCATGAGCGCGTCGTCCACGGGGTTGACCAGCGTGTACAGCGGCTGACCGTTGCCGCGGACCACCACGAAGTCCGGGGTCGAGCCCGCCTTGAAGGTGATCTCGCCGCGCACCATGTCCTCGAAGGTGATGTCGTCGTCGGGCATGCGCAGGCGCCACACCGGCAGGCGCCCCTCGGCGCGGAAAGCGGCCTTCTGCTCCTCGGTGAGGTCGCGGTCGAAGCCGTCGTAGCCGAGCTGCGGGTCGCGACCGGCGGCGCGATGGCGCTCGGTGATCTCCTCGGGCGTGGAGAAGGACTCGTAGATGACGCCGGCGTCCTTGAGCTTCGCGATCACGTCGGCGTAGATCTCGCCGCGCTGGGACTGGCGGTAGGGACCGTCGGGCCCGCCCACCTCGACGCCCTCGTCCCAGTCGATGCCGAGCCAGCGCATGGCGTCGAGCAGCTGGTGGTAGGACTCCTCGCTGTCGCGCGCGGCGTCGGTGTCCTCGATGCGGAAGATGAGCGTGCCGCCGTGGCGCCGCGCGTGCGCCCAGTTGTACAGGGCGGTGCGGACCATGCCCACGTGCGGGGTGCCGGTGGGGCTCGGGCAGAAGCGCACGCGGATGTCGGCGCCGGTGGCCTCGGTGGTCGGTGCGGTGGCGGGGGCGTGGGTCACGCGGGAGGTCTCCTTCGGGATGCCGCGGAGCGGCGGGCTGGTGATGAGAGGTGCGGGCGGCGGCCCGTGACCTCAGCGGCGGACGACGGGGTTCGTGAGCGTGCCGACGCCCTCGATGGTCACGTCGATGACGCTGTCGGCGCCGACCGAGCGCACGCCGGCGGGCGTGCCGGTGAGGATGACGTCGCCGGGGAGCAGGGTGGTCACGCGGGAGATCTCCGCGACGAGCTCCGGGACGCCGCGGAGCATGTCGGCGGTGGTGCCGTCCTGCGCGAGGTCCCCGTCGACCGTCGAGCCGATCGCGAGGGCCGACGGGTCGACGTCGGTCTCGATCCAGGGTCCGAGCGGGCAGGAGGTGTCGAAGGCCTTCGCGCGGAACCACTGGTTCTCGGCGCGCTGGGCATCCCGGGCGGTGAGGTCGTTCGCGCAGGTGTATCCCAGGATCACGCCGGACGCCTGCTCGGCGTCGACGTCCTTGGCCATGCGCTGGATGACGACGGCGAGCTCCGCCTCGAGGCTGACCTCGGTGCTGTAGGCGGGCAGGACGATGGGCTCGTCGGGGCCGATGACGGCAGTGTTGGGCTTGAGGAAGTAGAGCGCCTGCTCCGGGACCTCGGTGCCCATCTCCGCGGCGTGCGCGGCGTAGTTCTTGCCGACGCACACCACCTTCGAGCGCGGGATCACCGGGGCCAGCAGGCGCACGTCCGCGAGCGGGTGCCGCTTCCCGCTGGGGCGGATCTCGGTGTACAGGGGGTCTCCGGTGATGCCGTAGACGTACTCCGTGCCGTCCTTCTCCTGGACGATGCCGAAGCTGGGGTCGTCACCGGTGGTGTATCGGGCGATGCGCATGGCTCCCAGTCTAGGGCCGACGGGGCGGGCGGGTCCGCCGCGATCCCGGGCACATGGGGCGGGGTGGCGCGAACGGCGGATGCCAGACTGGCCGGGTGCCTCTTCCGCCCTCCGACTCCCCCGCCGCACCCGGCGACGTCCCCGCCGCGAGCGCGGATGTCCCGGCCCCGGTCCCGGCCCCCGTCCCTGCCCCGCGCGCCGTCCTCTCGGCCGACGAGGCGAGGAGGCTGCGCCGCGCGCACGAGGAGCGGGCGGACGCCCTGACCGCGGAGCACCGGGAGCGTCGCCGACGCGGCGAGAAGCACCCCGTCGAGGACTTCCTGTTCACCTACTACCCGTTCTCCCCCGCACGCCTGCGGCGCTGGCATCCCGGCTGGGAGGTCGCCTACGACGCGGCGGCGGATCCGGGGCCGGGCGACGGGACGGTGGGCGACGTCCATGACGGGGTGCGCTCGTGGTATCTCGACCGGTCCGGCGGCACGGCACCCACGGACTCGGCGTCGCGCACCGGGGCCCCGCACCGCGGCCCCTCGATGCTGCGCCGAGCCGACGTCGACCGCTATCTCGCCGAGAGGGCCGACGCGCTGGGATTCATGGCCCGTCTGCTCCGCTCGTCCTCGCTGCGCGAGCGCCGGCCGAACCTCGCGTGCTTCGGGCTGCACGAGTGGGCGATGGTCTACCGCCTGCCCGAGGGGGCGCAGCGCCACGAGGACCTGCCGCTGCGACTGGGGCGGGAGCAGACCGATGCGGTCGTCGAGCGCGAGCGCCTCGTGTGCTCCCACGTGGACGCGTTCCGCTTCTTCACGCCCGAGGCCGCGCCGCGCAACGCGATCGCGCCCACGCGCGAGACGCAGGTGCGCCGCGACAACCCCGCCTGCCTGCACGTGGGCATGGACCTGTACAAGTGGGCGATGAAGCTCGTGCCCCTCGTGCCCTCCGACCTGGTCCTCGACTGCTTCGAGCACGCCCGCGCGACCCGCGTGCTGGATATGGAGGCGAGCCCGTACGACGTGCGCCCGCTCGGCTACGGGACCGTCCCGATCGAGACGGCCGACGGCAAGGCCGAGTACCAGCGGCGCCAGCGGGAGCTCGCCGCGGGCGCCGACGAGCTGCGCGAGCGGATCCTCGCGCACGTCGAGCCGCTCGCCGCGCTGCTGCCCGCGGCCCGCTGACGGCGCACGCGAGGACGAGACCCGCCGGGTCGATGAGCGCGACGCGGACGCCGCACACCCGATCGCCGCGCTCCCGGCCGCTGCACGCAGAACGGGCCGGCACCCGCAGGTGCCGACCCGTCCGTGGGGAACTGCGCGAAGGCCTGGATCAGGAGCTCGCGGCCTGCTGGTAGGTGGACTGGATGACGTCGCCGAAGTACGGCCCGTACATCACGTTCGCCTGGCTGGTGTAGCCGAAGCTGTTCACCGAGTTCTGCGCGCCCGAGGCGTCGCCGCCCAGGAACCAGGGACCGCCGGACGACCCGCCGGTCATGTCGCAGTCGATGCCCTGGTCGTCGGTGTCGCCGAGGGTGTCGTCGAACGCGGTGCCCTGGCAGTTCTCGAGGCTCTCGCCGTCGAACGGCGCGGCGGCCGGGTAGCCGTACGAGGTGTACTGCTGGCCGCGCTCCGCGTTGAAGGCCACGGCCGAGCCGCCCACGGTGTCGGTGAGGCTCGCCGATCCGCTCTCGGGCGAGACGACCGCGAAGGCCGCGTCGTAGTTCATGTCCTCGCTGCTGATCCACTGCTGCGTGGAGTAGAGGTCGGAGGCCGTCCACTTGCCGTAGGGGGCGTCACCGTGGTCGTAGCCGGGCACGAAGGTCCAGTTCGTGGCCCAGGCGCCGTCCTCGTTGGTGCAGTGGCCGGCGGTCGCGACGGTGGACTTGTTGCCCGAGGAGACGGCATTGCCGGAGCACACGTAGTCCGTGCCGCCCTGCGTGAAGAACACCTTGCCGATGTGGTCGGTGCCGCCTGCGGCGGCGGTCTCGGCCCCGTCCGTCGCAGCCTGCTTCTGCACGGACTTCTGGACGGCCGGGTCGGCCTTCTGGGAGGGCACGGTGCTGGGGTCCGAGGAGGCGACGTCCCCGCTCGGGACGTCCTTGTCGGCGACGAGCGAGTCGGCCGACTTCGCGTTCTCCATGCGCTCGGGGGTCCAGTAGTCCGCGGCCGCCTTCTGCTCGGTGACCGACGGGGCGTGGCTCTCGCCGCCCCAGTCGTTGTCGCCCGGGTCGGCGCCGGCGAACGATGCACTGCCCATGACGAGCCCTGCAGCGAAAAGACCGCCGCCGGCGAGGTGGAGGCAGCGGCGCAGACGCGAGGAGCCGGGCCGCGAGGAGGATTCGGAAACGGTGCGAGGAATGATCACCGGAGGTCCTTTCGGGTGGGATCGGGACGGGCCCGGGAGGGCCGCGGGCGCCACCGTAGACCATGTGACGCGTCACACAAAAGTCACGCCAACCGGTCCGATCCGGACAAGGCGGGACGCATCGCCGGGAACCGAAACCCGTTTCCTCAGAGCGATCCTCCGCGACCGGTATCAGCATTTCCCCTGGAGGGCTCGGGCGATTCCTCGGAGGCGTCGCAGTCGCTCTCGGATTCCTCGGAATCCGTTCTCCGAGAGGTCGGATCGATGCGGATCTCGGCGGGGATCGCGGCGTGTCGTCGCTCCTCGTCCCAGTAGTCGGAGGGGGCGGGCGCGTGCTCCTCGCGCTCGCGGGCGGCGGGGTCGTCGGATCGCTTGGGGGTCATGCGTGAGTCCTTCCGTGGGGGCGTTCGGGTGGCGCGTGGAGCTTTCCCTTCCATCAGCAGATTTGCCCACTTCCGTCAGCTCCGCGCTTGCTGGGAGCGCCTTCAGTGCCACCAGGGGACGTGGTCATCCACCCAGTCAGACGCACCCCCAGACCAATCTTCGATCGAGGACTGCACGTCACTCGGGACGGCGTTCTCCACGACGCTCTGCGAGGCATCGATCATCGGATCGAGCACAGGAACCTTGTCTCGAACGTACTCGGTCGCTGTGCCGTACAGGTCTTCGGCACCGTCCAACGCAGAATCGGGCACACCCATTTGCTCCGCGAGGAACCGGGAGGTGGATCCCCCGTGGTCTCCTCCCTCCATGGCGTCGACCTGTGCTGCGGCGGTTGCGCCAGACCACGCCATGTCGAGTGCCCCCGTGAAGATTCCTCCGACTTCGCCGACCACCGCCACGTGGGGCTCGGGGATGAGGCTCAGCACGCCGAACGCGGAGTCCGCGCCATTGACACCTGCTGACACGAGACCGTCCACGGTCCCGTACAGTTCTCCGTCCTGGAACGATTGCGCTGCGTCGTAGAGGCCGATGCCAGTGCTCGCGAGATCGAAGGGCAAACCGACCGCGGTCGCGACCTGGCCGGGGACCATGCCCCACGCATCGAGTCCGAAACTGACGGAGTTCCACCCCAGGTTGCCCCAGAGCGCGGCTTGCGGACCACCCAGGAGATCACCGAAGAAGCCATCGGATTCATGACCCGACTCGCTCTCCACTGCCCGACTGGAGCCTCCTTTTCGGTCCTCGCCCCACCCGTCGTCATTCGACCCGCCGCTTCCTGCGTCGCTGTCGCTCGCCTCATCCTGCTCGTCGGCATTCTGCTCCAGAAGTCGAGCCCGCGCATGGAGCATTTCGGCGGCCTCACCGAATCGTGTTCGGACCACCCCGTGCCACGAGCGACGGAAAGCCTCACCATCGGCCCCTTGCCAGTGCACGGCGGAGACCAAGCGCTCCAGTTCCTGGCAGAGTCCCTCCAGCTGCGAGGCTCGCTTCTCCACCTCCGCCGAAGTGGACCGAAGTCCGACAGTGTCCGCGCCGATGAAGACCATTGCACACCCGTCCTGTTCCGCCGGGCGTTCGCCGACGTTATCGCCGACACGTTATGTCGACGGCGCAGGTGCGGCCATGGGGAGAACTCCCCATCGACTACGTCAGCACTCTCGATAGTCTGTAGACCACGATGCACTGATCCACATGCGACCAGTGGACTCAGACGGAAGTGAAGGAGCATCCGCACACATGGCCGTGCTCGCCGCTTCACCCGCTACCTCTCCTCGGGTGCTCTACAGGGCCCGGAGTGCGGGATGGGTCGTTGCTCTCTACGTGCTCCTGGTCGCCTGCATGCTGCTCATTGCGGTCGCGGTGAATGTCCACGGCGTGCACCTCACAGGATCCCTGGTGCCTCTCTCGCTCGTGGTGGGTGTCGGGCTCGTCGGGGTGCCCTCGATCCTCTTCGGCTTGGGACTTCGCCAGTCGTTCACCGTGACCTCCAAAGGCCTCGTGATCGTCGGGACGCTCCGCACGCGCCGTATCCCTTGGGAACGAGTGCGGATCGTCGAGGTCGATCGATCGTTCATGACCCGTGGCGCCACCATGGTCGTACTGAACGATGGCCGACGGATCCGCGTCCCCCTGACGGCCGCGCGATTCGCCCTGTGGCGGGGCGAATCACCACTCGACCATGGTCGAGATCTCCTCGCACCTGCGCGTCCTGTGCGAGCCGCGATCGACGCCCACCGCACGTTCATCGCCTCCGCACTGCAGCACGATGCAAAGTTGCGTGATGTGCAACCTGACCAGGCATCCCACGCAAGAGGACGCGATGCTCACTCGTGACGGCATTCCAGAACGCACCGTAGTCGCCGCTGGGGCCTTGCGCGCCCAGTTCGATCCTCAAGTGCAACCGTTGAGGGTATTGATCACCCTGACCGACGAAGAGCTCCTGGTCCTCCATGATTCGACCGAGCCTGTTGGACTGGACCTACCGTGGATCTCGGCCCGAGAGCGCAACGGCTCCGGATTCTCACGGCGGGAGGCCCGACTCAGCGCCACGCGTTCGATGGTCGCCCGAGGACTCCTCGCACCCGATTCCGTGCTCGCGCGCGTCGAGGGACGCCCCGTGGTCGCCTCGCCGGACAGTGTCACTCCCAATGCGTTGCTCGCGGGTATCCAAGGGCGTGTCGTGCTCAGCCCTTTGCTCGTGCGAGTCGACGCGCCCCTGAAGGACGGGGCGGAGATCGTGAACTGCTACGTCGACACCGATGAGTCCACGCTTATCGAACGGGTCTCGCCCGATGGACTGCATCAGTTCCTCATGTGCTCTCGCGACCGGGCTCGTGAGCTCCTTCAGGAACGGCTGACGAAGTTCTCGGCACCTGCTCCGGGAGATGAGCGTGAAGCAGGTTCGCCGCGCACTGTTCGGACTGTGGTCGAGAGTGATTGGGATGGTCTACTCTCGGACTCCGAGGTGGGCCCCCTGTTAGCGGCCCCGACGACACGATCGCGAATCTCGACCGTGCACCGCCCAGACGGAGCGACCGACTCAGCCCTCGTCGTTTTCTCGGACGACGGCGCGGCGGTCGTCGTCGATGCTCAAACGTCGACGGCTGATGGTGGGGCCTCGGATCCGTCCGCAAAGCTCCGGGCAGGGACCGCGACACGAAGCGACATCCGGCGGCTTGTGGACTCTGTGACCGAGTTCCGATCGGAGCCGTGAGGGTCTCTCGTTCGGGCACACCGTGCAATGTGCCTCGCGCTCCGGGCCGTCCCCCTCCCCTGGCAGACTGTCCCCATGCCCTCGCTGACCTCCTTCCTCCCGCCTGCGCCCGCCGATCAGGAGCAGATCGTCGACGGATTCATCGCCTCCCAGGAGGCCTCGGGACGCTCTCTGTATCCGCACCAGGAGGAGGCGCTGCTGGCGATCGCCGCCGGCGATCACGTGATCGCGGCGACGCCCACGGGATCGGGGAAGACGACGATCGCGTACGCGGCGGTCTTCGCCGCGATGGCCCGCGGCGAGAAGGCGTACTACACGGCGCCGATCAAGGCGCTCGTCTCGGAGAAGTTCTTCGATCTCGTCGCGATGTTCGGGGCCGAGAACGTGGGCATGATGACCGGCGATTCCTCGGTGAACCATGACGCCCCGATCATCGTGTGCACCGCGGAGATCCTCGCGAACCATGCGCTGCGCGACGGGCCGACGTCCGACATGCGCGTGGCCGTCATGGACGAGTTCCACTACTACGGGGATTCCCAGCGCGGCTGGGCCTGGCAGGTGCCGCTCATCGAGCTGCCCGCGTGCCAGTTCGTGCTCATGAGCGCGACCCTGGGCGACGTCTCCTTCTTCGTCGAGGACCTCGAGGCGCGCACGGCCCGGGAGGTCACCGTCGTCGACGACGCCCCCAGGCCCGTGCCGCTGGATTTCCGCTGGTCGCTCGATGCGCTGCCGGACACGATCCAGACCGTCCTCGAGGACCGCGACGCCCCGGTGTACATCGTGAACTTCACGCAGAAGGACGCCCTGGACCAGGCGACCGCGCTGATGGGCACGAAGATCCTGAGCACCGACGAGAAGGAGCGGATCCGCGAGCTCATCGGCGACTTCCGCTTCTCCAAGGGCTTCGGGCAGACCCTCTCGAAGCTCGTGCGCCAGGGCATCGGCGTCCACCACGCCGGCATGCTCCCGAAGTACCGCCGGCTCGTCGAGCGCCTCGCCCAGTCGGGTCTGCTGAAGATCATCTGCGGCACCGACACCCTGGGGGTCGGCATCAACGTGCCGATCCGCACCGTGCTGCTCACGGGCCTCGCGAAGTTCGACGGCAAGCGCATGCGCCTGCTCAATGCGCGCGAGTTCCACCAGATCGCCGGGCGCGCGGGCCGCGCGGGCTACGACACCGTCGGCCACGTCGTGGTGCAGGCGCCCGAGTGGGCCGTGGAGTTCGCGAAGGAGCAGGCGCGCGTGAAGGCGCGGGAGGAGGCCGGCAAAGCGCCCAACAGCGCGAAGAAGCGCAAGAAGGAGCCCAAGCCGCGGATCCCCGACGGTGCGATCAACTGGACCGAGCAGAACATGACCAAGCTGATCGAGTCCCCGCCCGAGACGCTGCGCCCGCACTTGCAGATCACCCCGTCGATGGAGCTCGCGCTCATCGCCCGTCCCGGCAGCGCGGTCGCCTCGGCACGGCACCTGATCATGGAGTCCCATCAGACGAGCAACCAGAAGCTGCGACTGGTCAAGCAGGCGGCCGACATCTTCCGCGGCCTGCGGGAGGCGGAGATCATCGAGACGCTCGAGAAGGACGACCACCTGGGCCGGCGCATCGCGCTCGTCGAGGACCTGCAGCTGGACTTCACGATGACCCAGCCGCTCGCGCCCTTCGCGATCGCCGTCATCGACTCGCTCGACGAGGACTCCGAGTCCCTCACGATGGACACCGTCTCGATCATCGAGGCGATCCTGGAGGACCCGATGCAGATCCTGCTGGCACAGCAGAACGCGGCCCGCGGGGAGCTGCTCGCCGAGCTCAAGGCCGACGGCGTCGAATACACCGAGCGCATGGCCCTGCTGGACGAGGTCACCTGGCCCAAGCCACTCGAGGAGGACCTCGAGGCCGCGCTCGAGATCTACCGGAAGAACCGGCCGTGGGTGCGCGAGGGCGACCTCTCGCCGAAGTCGATCGTGCGCGAGATGTACGAGACGGGCCAGACCTTCAGCGAGTTCGTGCAGCGCTACGGCCTGCAGCGCTCCGAGGGCATCGTGCTGCGCTACCTCTCCGACGCCTTCCGGGCCCTCAGCCGCACGATCCCCCAGGACCTCCGCACCGACGAGCTCGAGGACGTCATCGAGTGGCTGGGCGTGCTCGTACGCGGCATCGACTCCTCCCTGCTCGACGAGTGGGAGGCGCTCACCCATCCCGAGGACGAGGCCGATGCCGCGAGCGAGGTGCGGCCGACGTCCCCGCGGGGTCTCTCCGCCCAGACCAAGGTGCTGCGCCAGATGGTCCGCGCCGCCCTCTGGCAGCGTGTGGAGCACTTCGCCTTCGAGCGCGAGGAGCGCCTGGGCGAGCTCGACGGCGCCTCCGGCTGGGATCGCAGGGCATGGGCGAACGCCCTGGACGAGTACTACGACACCTACGACCACGTGGGCATCGACGCTCCCGCACGCTCCCCGCAGCTCCTGCAGATCCGCGAGGAGTCCAAGCGCTGGACCATCCGTCAGGTGATCGACGATCCCGACGGCAACCACGACTGGGGCATCGAGGCCGAGCTCGATCTCGAGGCGACCGACGAGGCCGGCGAGCCCGTCCTCGCAATCACCCACGTCGGCGAGTTCGGGGCCGAGCCGGTCTGAGGGCGCCCCGCTCCCCTGCGTCCTAGAGCGCCCGGCGCTCCCACGCGGCGTGCTGCTCCCAGGTGTCCACGTCCTCCATCGCGACCTCCGGGACCACGACGGGCTCGAGCGAGAGCGGGGCGAGCAGCGAGCGCACCGACCGGTCGCGGGCGCCTCCCTCGCGGATCGACGCGTCGAGCGCGGCGCGATCGGCGAGGACCGCGAGCAGCTCGCGGCGGCCATCGGCGTGCGCGGCGATCACCCCGTCGCAGGCGGCGTGCGCATCGGTCCGCACGTCCGCCCCTGCCTCACCAGCCGCTTCTTCCGATCCGGTCGGCCCGTCCGGTCCGCCGGGGTTCCGATGCCCGACCTGCTCGGCCCGCGCAGCCTGCAGCGGGCCGATGAAACCCGCGGCACCGGGAAGATCGCACGCGACGACGAGCACGTCGTTCGGTCCGTCGGCGGCGCCGTCCTCGGGCTCGCCGGCCTCGGGATCGCGACCGGACTGCTCCTCCTCGTGGGCGCGCAGCAGCGCCAGTCCGGCGGCGATGCCTGCGACGGGGCCTCCGGCGGGCGGGTCCTCCAGGGTGCGCAGCACGCCGCTCGGCACCTCCACGCTGTCCGGGGCGACGACCACCCGTGGCGCGCAGCCGGAGCCCGCGTCGAGCACCAGGTCCAGGAGTCGTCGGCCGCCGAGCACGAGATCGGGCTTGGAGACGCCGCCCAGACGCCGGCCCTCGCCGCCGCCGAGCACGATCATCGCCGCCGCAGTCCTCATGTCCTGTCGCCTTCGAGGACCGAGGAGGCGCTCGTGACCGACGAGGTGCCTTCGAGCACCTCGGGGGCGAGGCGCGCGAGCTCCTGGATGCCGCCGCGCACGTAGCGGACGTCGTCGGCCCCGTGAGCGGAGAGCAGGCGCGCAGCGCGCACCGAGCGCGGGTCGCGCTCGCAGTGCACGATGAGCGACCGCCGCGCGCCCGGGGCCGGGGCGAGGCCCGCCAGGAGGTCGCCCTCGGATTTGCCCTCGGCGCGGGCCTCGAGCTCGGCGAGCGGCAGCAGTCGGGCACCGGGGATCCGCAGGCGGGCCGCCTCCTCGGGATCGCGCACGTCGAGGATCAGCGGCGCCGCGGCGGCCCGGTCGCCGTCCTCGGACGCGTCGCCTCCCGCGCCCTGGGCATCCCGCATATCGCGTAGCAGCGCGGCGAGCTCCTCGGCCCCGATCGAGGGCGGCGCGTCGGGGCCGGCGCAGAACAGTTCGTAGTCGACGAGTCCGGTCACCGGCTCGGCCTGCGGATCACGGGCGAAGGGGATCTCGCGGGTGCGGGCACTGAGCGCGTCGTAGACGAGGACGCGGCCGATCAGGGGACGGCCCACCCCGCAGATCAGCTTGAGCGCCTCGGTCGCCATCAGCGTCCCGACGGTGCCGCACAGGCCGGGCAGCACGCCGCCCGTGCTGCAGCTGACCACGTCCTCGGGAGCAGGGGGCGCGGGGAACAGGTCGCGGTATCCGGGGCCCTGCTCGTGCCAGGCGACGGAGACCTGCCCGTGGTGCTGGAGGATCGCTCCCCACACGAGCGGGATGCCGCTCAGCCGCGCGGCATCATCGACGAGATAGCGCGTGGGATAGTTGTCGCTCCCGTCGAGCACGAGGTCGTAGCCGGAGAGCACCTCGAGCGCGTTGAGGGCGGTGAGCCGCACACGATGCTCGTGGACTCTCACCGCCGGATCCAGGGCGTGCGCGGCGTCGGCGAGCGACGCGGTCTTGGGTCGGCCGACGTCCGCCGTGCGATGGGCGACCTGCCGATGCAGGTTCACGAGGTCCACGACGTCGTCGTCGACGATGCCGATCGTGCCGACGCCTGCGCCCACGAGGTAGGGGACGCTCGCGCTGCCGAGCCCTCCCGCGCCGATCACGAGCACACGGGCCGCGGCGAGGCGACGCTGCGCGGTCTCGTCGAAGCCCGGCAGCGAGAGCTGGCGTCGGGCGCGCTCGGCCTGCTCGGCGGTGAGCGGCGGCCCCGGCGCGACCAGCGGCTCCACAGCAGGATGAGCGAGAGGGTCCATAGCTGCCCATGGTAGGCGCGAGGGATGCGCGGAGGTCGCGCGGGTGCAGGAGGTGTGTCCGGTCGGGTCCGCTGCCGAGGGCCGCCGTCTGCTCTCCCTCGGGCTCCTAGACTGGGCGCATGTCCACGCTCACCGTTCGCTTCTTCGCCGCCGCGGCCGACGCCGCCGGCACCGAGCAGGAGACCTGGGATCCGGGCGATGCCCCCACGCTGGGTGCTCTGCGCACCCGGCTGGTCGAGCGCTTCGGTGAGCCCATGCGGCGCGTGCTCGCCACCGGGTCGTTCCTCGTCGACGGCGTGGTGCGACGGGACGACGGCCCCGTGGACGGCGATCGCGTGGACGTGCTGCCGCCCTTCGCGGGCGGCTGACGCGAGCGGGCGTCTGACGCGAGTGGGCGGCTGGCGCGACGCCGAGGTCAGGTGCCCGTCGGCGCGGCGGCGTCCTCGAGATCCAGGTCGACCATGAGGTCGTTCGCGATCGGCTCGAGCACGCGGCGCACCATCTCGATGTCGCCCGCCTCCCCGTCGGCGCCCGGCAGGCGGACGAGCGCCTCGGCCTCGAACAGCACCCCGCCGCCTTCAGGGGCGTCCAGCGTCCAGGAGCGGAAGGATTCGATGCTCACGCCCTGCTCGGCCAGCGCGCGGCTGACCTGATGGACCATCCCGGGTCGGTCCTGACCGAGGAGGTGGACGCGCAGCGGCTGCTCGTGGGGCATGGCGGAACCGGGCGCACGATCACGTGCACCGTCCGCGCCCTCCGGCGCGCGGGTCACCTCGATGCTCCAACCGACCTCGGAGAGCAGGTCCGCCACGGCGGCCTCGAGCGCCGTGGCGCGCTCCTCCTGGATCTCCACGAGGACGATGCCCGCGAAGGTTCCGGCGAGACGGGCGAACTGGCTGTCGAGCCAGTTCCCTCCCTGTGTCTCGACCACGCGGGCCAGGGCGGAGACGAGTCCTTCGCGATCCTCACCGATCGCGGTCAGCACGAGTTGCGTCATGCGGCCGAGCCTAGACGACGCCGTCAGGGCGCGTCGCGGTGCGTCGGTCGGACATCGCCCGAGCATCACCGCCGCCGAGGCGGGCGGCCTGGCGCAGCAGGTGCTCGCGCTCAGGCAGGCTGCCCGCATTCCGCGCGGCACGAGCGTAGAGCTCTGCGGCGAGCTCGGTCCGCCCCGCCTTCTCGTGCAGGTATGCGGCGGCGGCCGTGCGGCGGGGCACGTCCTCGGCGACCTCGGCGAGTGCGGCCAGGCCGGCGAGCGCGCCATCGGCCTCCCCCACGGCGATCGCGCGGTTCAGCGCCACCACGGGGCTCTCGGTGAGTGCCAGCAGGTCGTCGTACCAGCCGACGATCTGCACCCAGTCGGTCTCCTCGACGGTGCGGGCGTCCGCGTGCAGCGCGGCGATGGCCGCCTGGGCCTGGAACGGCCCCAGCGAGCCGAGCGAGAGGGCGCACTGGAGGATTTCCACGCCCTCGGCGATGCCGTGGGCGTCCCACAGCGAGCGGTCCTGGTCCGCGAGCGGGACGAGGGCCCCGTCCGCGGCGAACCGGGCGGGACGCCGCGCATGGTGCAGGAGCATGAGCGCAAGCAGTCCGGCCGCCTCGGGATGGTCCACGGCGCGATGCAGCTGGCGGGCCAGACGGATCGCCTCCGACGCGAGGTCGACCTCTCCCCGGTATCCCTCGTTGAAGATCAGGTACAGCACCTGCGCCACGGTGGCGACGTCGCCGGGCTCAACGAGGCGACGTCCGGCGATCGTGCGCTTGGCGCGGCTGATGCGCTGGGCCATCGTGGCTTCGGGAACCATGTGGGCGGCAGCGATCTGTCTCGTGGTCAGTCCGCCGACCGCGCGGAGGGTGAGTGCGGCGGCGGCGGACGGACTGAGCGCTCGGTGGGCGCACAGGAAGAAGAGCTCGAGGGTGTCGTCGAGGCCCTGGGCACCGGGCGTCGTCACACCGGGATACGTGTGCGCTCGGTCCTCCGCCTGCCTCGTGCTGAGCGCGTGGTCCGCCTCCTCCCTCCTGCGGCGGGAGGAGGCGGAGCGCACGGCGTCCACATGGCGTCGCCACGCGACGGTGACGAGCCAAGCGGCAGGGTCGCGCGGCGGTTCCCGTGGCCAGCGCTCGAGCGCCTGGACGAGTGCCTCCTGGACGGCGTCCTCGGCGTCGGCGAAGTCGGCCCCGCGACGACGCATCGCTGCGATCGTCGCGGGGACCAGCTCTCGGACTCGCCGGTCGTCGATCGGCGGGCGCGTCCCTCCCTCGGGACCCACGGCGGATGCTTCAATCCTCGGAGGGCATGCCCTCGCCGAGGAAGGGACGCACCTCGAGCCATTCGTGGATCGGCAGCCCGTCCTTGCCGGGCTCGGCCGAGAGCTCGGCGGCGAGTTCGATGGCGCGCTCGCGGCTCTCGACGTCGATGACCATGCCCCCGGCGATGAGGTCCTTGGACTCGGGGAAGGGGCCGTCGGTGACGGGCGGCTTCCCCTCGCCGCCGTAGCGGACCCACAGTCCCTCCTCGGCGAGCGCCCCGGTGGCGACGAACTCGCCGCTCTCGCGCAGCCGGTCCATGAAGTCCTCCATGTAGCGCACGTGCGCCGTGACCTCGTCGGGCGTCCACGTGTCCATCGGATGGTCGTTCACGCCCCGGGGAGCGCCGCGGTAGTGCTTGAGGAGCAGGTATCGGGCCATGAGGTTCCTCCTTGTGCGGGGCGGCGGGCTGCCGCCGTCGTCATGCGTGGGTCGGAGCCGCCGGGCGGTTCTCGACATCAACCTCCGAGGAGGATCGCGAGGGCTTCCGGGCCTCGATGAGGTGACGACTCGAGTGGGCGATGAAGGGGCCGTCGGACCGGATCTGCTCGTGCAGATCGCGCAGGCGGTCGCGGTGGGCGTCGACGGTGAAGCCCGGGACCCACCAGATCACCTTGCGCAGCAGATAGACGACGGCGGCGACGTCGAAGATCTCGATGCGCAGCCGCGCGGTGCGCAGGTCGACGACCTCGAGACCGGCGGCTCGGGCCTGGTCGGCCTCGACCTGGGGATCGCGCCCGCGGCGCTGCTCCGGCAGGGGGCCGAGGAAGAACTCGATGAGCTCGAAGGCGCTCGCGGGGCCGACGTGCTGGGCGAAGTAGCTCCCTCCGGGTCGCAGCACGCGGGCGATCTCGTCCCAGTGGATCGTGGCCGGGTGGCGGCTGGTGACCAGGTCGAAGGCTCTGTCGGCGAAGGGCAGCGGCGGTTCATCGGGGTCGGCGACCACGGCGACCCCGCGCGGATGCAGCAGCGCGGTGGCGCGCGCGATGTTCGGCGGCCAGGACTCCGTGGCGACCGCGAGCGGCGGGAACCTCGATGCGCCGGCGAGCACCTCTCCCCCGCCGGTCTGGATGTCGAGCGAGGCCGACGCCCTCTCGAGGCGCTCGCCGAGCCGTCGTGCGTAACCCCATGGAGGGCGCTCCTCGGTCGCGCGGCCGTCGAGCCAGGAGAAGTCCCAGCCGGAGACGTCGGCCTCCGCGCCGATCCGCAGCAGCTCGTCGAACGAAGTGGTCATGGCGCAACGCTAGGGCCGACGGGGCGGCGGCGCCACGGGTTTCCTTCCGGTCGGTCTTATAGATTGCTAGCATCCGATCAGAGACCCCGCAGACGAGACAGAGAGCGACCCCATGGCCGATGACATCCGCGCCCTGACCCTGATCGTCACCGACCCCTCGGCCGCAGCCGCCGCACTGCACTCGATTCTCGACTGGGAGATCGAGGCCGACTTCGGCACGTTCGCGTCCCTCACGCCCGCCACGGGGATACCGCTGTGGCTCAACGCTCCCGCGGACGGCGAAGCGACATCCTCGGGCATCGTCCTGCACCTCACGCCCGACGACGTCGACCGGGCCTTCACCGCCGCCGTCGACCGCGGGGCGCGAGCGGTGCGAGCCCCACAGGACATGGACTTCGGCGAGCGCTCCGCCTCGGTCGCCCTCACGGCGCTCCCCGGAGTCACCCTCGACTTCTCGCACCCGATCACCCCGTCGCCCGGTTCCCTCGACGCGACCCCTCCCCAGGGGGAGGCCGGACACGATGCAGGGTCCGCACGCGTCCACGACGGAGTCGCCACCGATCGGATCGAGATCCGCCCCGCGTCTCCAGGCGATGTCGAGGCGATCCGCGATTTCGGGGCCGACGTGATCCCCGCCCATTACGGACCGATCATCGGCGAGGACGCCGCGCAGGGCCAGGTCGACCGCTGGTGGACGCGCGATGCCATCGAGCGATCGGTCTTCCAGGGGCATCACGTGGTCGCGATCGCCGCCGGCCGGATCGTGGGCGTCGCCGAGCGCGGCCGTCACGGCAGGGACCATGTGCTCTACAAGCTCTATCTCGCACCCGAGGCCCGCGGCCACGGGCTCGGACCCCGCCTCGTCGACAGCATCATCGAGCAACTGCCGGTGGGCACCGAGCGCCTCCTCACGGAGCACTTCGCCGGCAACACCCGCGCCGCCGCCTTCTATGCGCGAGAGGGATTCGTCGAAGACCACATCGAGCCGCACCCGTCGGGCGACGTTGCGCAGGACACCGTGTGGCGGGTGCGGGATCTGGGGCAGGCCGGCGAGAGCTGACCCTCCGTCTTTGGTCTCGACCCGCGCCGACCATCGGCCAGAGGCGTCCACCAAACGTTGACACCCCGTCGACGGCGGCGGAGCCTCGAGGACATGAGCACCGCAGCCCAGAACCCCGCACCCGAGCATCCCGTCCCTCCGAGCTCCGCAGCGCCGCAGCGTCCGGCGCCGCGGATCGTCCCGCCGGTCGTCCTCGACCGCGTGCCGTGGAAGCGCGTGGGCCTGTTCGTCCTGCTCGCCTATGTCATCTTCGCCGTGTTCGCCGCGCCCTTCTGGTTCCTGCCCGGCGGCATCGCGAACCCGTTCTTCACCCTGGTCATCGCGGTGGGCATGTGGGCGCCCGCGCTCGCCTCGATCATCATGGCGAAAGGCGTGGAGAGGACGAACTGGCGCACCCGAGTGGGTCTGCGCTTCCGCGGACGCTGGCGCGGGATCCTCGCGTGGTCGGTGATCGGCGTCGTCGCCATCGCGGCCGTGATCCTGCTGTCCTCGGTGGTCATGGTGCTGCGCGGCGTCCCGGGCGATCTCACCGGCGGCACCTGGCTGACCGTCGGCACCCAGCAGATCTCCGACCTCACGGGCACCGACATCCCTCCGATCGCCTTCGTCCTGATCATGGCGGTCAACCTGGTCTTCGGCCTGGTCATCACGGCCGTCGCCGCGCTCGGTGAGGAGATCGGCTGGAGGGGCTGGCTGTGGCCGGCCCTGCGCCCGCTGGGGCGGGTGCGCGGTGCGCTCGTGATGGGCGTGATCTGGGCGCTCTGGCACACGCCGGTGATGGCGATCGGGTACAACTACCCGGGCGTCGCCCGCTTCATCGCGATCCCGTTCTTCATCCTCCCGTGCATCGCGATGTCGCTGCTGTTCTGCGGCCTGGCCGACCGCGCGGGCGGCAGCCCCATCCCCTCGGCCTGGGCGCACTCGGCGGTGAACTCGCTCGGCTCCACGCTCATCGGCATCGTCAGCACCATGGCGACCGGCGCCGCCCTGAATCCGCTGATCGACACGCAGGCCGGGATCGTCGGGGTCGTGCTGCTGCTGATCGCCGCTGCAGTCCTGGTCCCGTGGAGGGCGCGGCGGCCGATCGTGCGCGGGCTGCCGTCCGCGCCCGTCCCGTCGGGCGTCTCCGATTCCGCGCCCCTCGCGTCGGCCCCCGCCCCGTCGGCGCCCGGATCCGGCAGGATCGAGGGGTGAGCACCGAGAGACCGGGCCGACGGGCCGATGCGGAGGCGCAGCTCCTCGAGGAGCTGCGCTTCTCCGCGTCTCTGTGCACGAGCGCCCTGGGGAGCGGGGAGATGGGCGGGGAGGAGTCCCTCGCAGCCGCTGCGCAGCTGGTCTCCTCCGCCGACCGCACCCTGCACCGGTTCGTCGCCGCCGCGCGAGCCGAGGGGATCTCGTGGGCGCACATCGGCAGCGTCCTGGGCATCTCCCGACAGGCCGCGCAGAAGCGCTTCTCCTCCCCGCCCCAGCGGGTGCTCGCCGAGGCGGAGAGCCCCGACCCCGCGCTGGTGTCGCGCGCCGTCGAGGTGATGGAGCACGCGGCGGCGGGCGAGGCCGACCTCCTCGATGCGATCGCGAGTCCTCGCATGCGTCGCGCGCTGGGCGAGGCCGGTGCCGCTCCGGTGCTGGCGGGCGTCGAGCCGGTCTTCGGCGCCTGCCTCGGCCGTGGGAGGCCGGAGGCACGCGTGATCGCACAGGTCACGCTGGTCAGCGCGCGGGAGCATCGGGAGCGCGCCGACGCCATGGTCCGTGTCAGCCTCACCGCCGAGGGCCGACTGCTCGGCCTGTACTACGACGTCGCCGAGCCGGATACCCTCGACGTCGTCCCGGAGCCCTGAGCCGGGGCGCTCGGAGCGCAGGCACGGGACGACGCATGTGCCGTCGGTCCGGCCCCGGCAGGGACGGCGACGATCCGAAGGAGCATCAGATGGCACCCGAGTCCTCCCTCCCCCATCACTCGGCAGCGAGCGGCTGGGCCGTCGTGCTCGGCGGCGGAGGCGCCACGGGCAACGCCTGGCTGATCGGCCTCCTCGCGGGCCTGCGCGACGGCGGCCTCGACGCGGCCGACGCCGACCTCCTCGTCGGCACCTCCGCAGGAGCGACGGCCGCGGCTCAAGCGGCTTCCGGAGATCTCGCCGCGCTCTATGCGGCCGCCCTCGAGGCGCCGCCCGCTGCACCTGCCGCCGGCCCGCGCGCCGCGTCCCCACGCGCCGACGGCGCGCCGGATGCGCCGCGGGCTGCTCCGCCCGTGGACCACCTGACCCGCACGCAGCGGATCATCGATGCCGCCGAGGACGCCCCGCACATGCGGCGACTCCTGGGCGCCGCGGCGCTGGACCTCCCGGAGGCTCGCTCCGACGCCTGGACCGAGCGCTGGCGGAGCATCGTCGGCGGGCGGCTGCCCACGTCCCGATGGCCGGAGATCCCACTGCGGATCACGGCGCTCGACGCCGAGACCGGCGAGGGCGCCGTCTTCGATCGCGAAGCGGGCGTCCCGCTCGTGGATGCGGTCGCGGCGAGCTGCTCGAGCGGACTCCCCTACCGGATCGGGGACCGCTGGTTCCTCGACGGCGGCTACCGGCGCAACGAGAACGCCGACCTCGCCCGCGGCATGGAGCGCGTGCTGGTGCTCTCCCCCTTCGGCGGGCGCACCCGCCATCCCCTCGCCTGGAACATGCAGCTCTCGGCACAGGTCGAGGAGCTGCGCGCGGCCGGAGCCGAGGTGCAGGTGATCGTGCCTGATCCCCGGACGCAGCCCCTCATCGGGGCGGGCGCCATGGATCTCTCCAAGCGTTCGGAGACGGCGCGCGCCGGTCACCGCACGGGGCTGCAGCACGCCGGATGACGGGGATCCGCCGCCGTCCCCACCTCGTGGCCGCCGTGCCTGCGCCCTGAGATCGGTGTGCGGTTCGTCTCCTGCGGAGCGCTCGCGTAAGGGAAGATGGAGGCATGGGCGAGCTGCTGGTGACCTACCTGGTCGTGGTCTTCGGACTCGGCCTGCTGGCACGCCTGCTGCGGCTCCCGCCCCTCATCGGATACCTCGGCGCGGGCTTCCTGCTGCATGCGATCGGCGTCGCCGAGCTCTCCGCACTGCCGATGCTCGCGGACCTGGGCGTCGCCCTCATGCTGTTCGCGATCGGACTCCACCTGGACCTGCGCGTGCTGCTACGCATCGAGGTGTGGCTGACGGCGGGCGCGCACATGCTCGCCATGACCGTGATCGGCGCCGTGTTCCTCGCCGTCCTGGGCCTCGTCGGCCTCGCCGGCCCGGAGCCCCTGCACAAGCTGCTCGAGCTCGCGCTGGTGCTCTCCTTCTCCTCCACGATCATGGTGCTGAAGGTCCTCGCCGACCGCGACGACGAGCAGTCTCTGTACGGGCGCATCTGCATCGGCGTGCTGATCATGCAGGACGTGATCGCCGTGGTGCTGATCGCCGTGTCCACCGGCAGCGCGCCGAGCCCGTGGTCGCTGGGTCTGCTCGTGGTCGTGCCGGCGCTGGTGGTCGTCACCAGACGCTGGCACCGCCTGGGCGACGGCGATCTGGGGGCGCTGTTCGGACTCGCCATGGCGCTCGTGCCCGGGTACGCCCTCTTCGAGTACCTGGGGCTCTCCGGCGGGCTGGGATCGCTGCTGATGGGCGTGATCCTCTCCAAGCACACGGGCGCCGACAAGCTCGCCCGCACCATGTTCACGCTCAAGGAGCTGCTACTGGTCTGCTTCTTCGTGGAGATCGGCTTCGAGGGCGTGCCGACGCTGCGGGACGTGATCGACGGGCTCTCCCTGCTGCTCCTGCTGCCCGTGCAGGCGGCCATGTACTGGCTGCTGCTGTGGCTGCTGGGGCTGCGCAATCGCACGAGCGTGCTCGCGTCGCTGCTGCTGGCGAACTACTCCGAGTTCGCGCTGATCCTCGCCGCGGTCGGCGTGCAGGCCGGGTGGCTCTCCACGCAGTGGCTCAATGCCCTGGTGGTCGCGGTGACCGGTGGATTCATCCTGTCCTCGCTGAGCAACCCGCTGGCCACCACGTTCGGCACGCGCCTGGCGATGCGCCTGCCCAAGCACGCCCCCGAGCGTCTCCACCGGGACGACCGGCCGATCGATCTGGCCAACGCGGAGGCCGTGGTGCTCGGCATGGGGCGGGTGGGCCGGATGGCCTACCTCCAGCTGCGCGATGTGCACGGCTACCGAGTGCTCGGCGTCGAGCACGACGCGGCGCTCGTGACCACGCTGCGTTCCCACGGCTTCCGTGTGGTCGAGGGCGATGCGACGGACCGCGACTTCTGGCTGCGGGTGCGGGAGGACGCCGGCGTGGTCGTGGTGGTCCTCGCGATGCCCACGCAGACCGCGAACCTCGGGGCGCTCGGCGAACTGCGCCTGGTGGGCGGCGAACGACCGGGTCGCGTGATCGCGGCCATCGCGAAGTACACGGAGGACGTCGACGAGTTCGAGCGCGCGGGCCTCTCGACCGTCGTCCACCTCTACGCGGGCGCCGGGGAGACCCTCGCCGACCGCGCCGCCGAGGCGCGGGCGGAATGGTCCGACGGCATGCCGAGGTCCGACGGGTGAGCGCGGGCCTCTGTCCCCCAGCATCCCGTCAGCTCGTGAAGTACTCCGGCCGCGCCAGGTCCTCGAGCACCCCGGGCCCCGCCGGTTCCCAGCCCAGCCGCTCCCGGGTGATCGCGCTGGAGGCCGGCCGGTCCCCAGTCGCATAGGGCGTATACGCACCGAAGGCCCGCAGCGTGTCCAGGCCCCGCGTGCTCACGGTCGGGACGTCCAGCCCGGCGCCGATGGCCTCCGCGATGGCGCGGAAGGGAACGCCCTCCTCGGCGACGGCGTCGTAGCGCGAGCCGGGGACGGCGCGCTCGACGGCGCCGACGAAGACCCGCGCGGCATCGACGTGGTGCACAGCGGGGATCCGGTTCGCGCCGTCGCACGCGAAGGACGAGCGCCCGTGTCGGCGGGCGAGCGCGATGAGATGCGGCAGCGTGAAGCGGTCGCCCTCGCCGTGCACGCACGGCAGCCGCACCACGGAGGCGTTCGTCCCGGCCGCGGCGAGGCACATGAGCGTGCGCTCGACGTTCCTGCCCAGCAGACCCGCTCGGTCGGCGACGCTGTCGTCCTCGGTGATCACGGGGCCGACGGGCCGCACGGGCGCGAAGCCGCCCGCCGCGACGAGGGGGCGCCGGCTCCCGGAGAACGCGGCGGCGATCGCCTCGAGCGCCGTGCGCTCGGCGCGTGCGGCGCGGCGCATGCGCAGCGGGCTCGCGTTGTCGAAGGCCGTATGGATCGCGGCGTCGGCCCGCCCCGCGGCCGCGTGCAGGGCGGCCGGATCCTCGAGGCTCCCCCGCACCGGCTCAGCCCCGGCGGCCGCGAGGGCGTCGGCCGAGCGCTGCGAGTGCGCGAGGCCGAGCACCTGGTGCCCGGCCTCGCGCAGCTCGTGCACCACGGCGGCTCCGATGAACCCGGTGCCGCCGGTGACCAGGACCTTCATGCCGACTGTTTCTGAGTGCCCCACGCTCGGCGCGTCGTCGTCACGCCAGGCGGTGCAGCCAGCCGTGGCGGTCCTCGACCGTGCCCGTCTGGATGCCGGTGAGCTCCTCGCGCAGGGACAGGGTGATCTCACCGGAGCCGCCGTCACCGACGGTCCACGACCCCTGCGGGGAGCGGAACTCGCCGATCGGGTTGATCACCGCCGCGGTGCCGCAGGCGAACATCTCGACGATCTCGCCGCTGGCGATCCTGTCCGTCACCCAGTCCATGCTCATCTTCTGCTCGGCGGGCTCGAGGCCGCGGTCACGAGCGAGCTGCAGGATCGAGTCACGGGTGACGCCCTCCAGGATCGAGCCGGTGAGCTCGGGCGTGAGGATGCGCCCGTCGTTCGTGATCGCCATGACGTTCATGCCGGAGAGCTCGTCGATGGTCGTGTGGGTCTCGGAGTCCAGGAACAGGACCTCGTCGGACCCGTGCTCGGCGGCCTCCTTCTTGCCCAGCAGCGAGGAGGCGTAGTTGCCGCCGCACTTGGCGTCGCCGGTGCCGCCGGCGCCCGCGCGGGCGTAGGTGTCGGAGACCCAGACCACGAGGGGCTGCACGCCGCGCGGGAAGTAGGCGCCCGCGGGAGAGGTGATCACGTAGTAGTCGACCTGCTGCGCGGCGCGCACGCCCAGGAACGCCTCGGAGGCGAACATGAACGGCCGGATGTACAGCGAGTCCTCGCCGCCGGCGGCGGGCACCCACGGCTCGTCGGCCGAGACCTGGGCCGTGAGCGACGCGAGGAAGTCCTCGGTGGGCAGCTCGGGCAGGGCGAGGCGGCGGGCGGAGCGCTGCATGCGCTCGGCGTTCTTCTCGGGACGGAAGGTCCACACGGAGCCGTCGGCGTGACGGAACGCCTTGAGGCCCTCGAAGATCTCCTGGGCGTAGTGGAAGACGGCCGCGGCCGGGCTCAGCGTGAGCGGGCCGAAGGGCACGACCTCGCCGCCGGTCCAGCCGTCCCCGGCCGTCCAGCGCGCGTGGGTCATGAAGTCGGTGAAGTGCTCGCCGAAGCCGGGCTTGGCGAGGACCGTCGCGCGGTCCTCGGCGGACTGGCTGCGGGTGGTCTCGGTGAGCGGGAACTCGAGATGGGACATGGAAGGACTCCTTCGGGGCGACGTGTGCAGGATACGGCGAGGCGGGGGCGATGCGGCGCGGGTGCGGCCGATGCGCGGGCGGCACGGGTGCGGCCGGCGGGCGACGGGTCGACGGCCGGCTGGCCGACGACACCGAGGTGGCCGACGGGGCGGGCCGACGGGGGCGGGTGCCCTCGTCAGCCCTCGCGTACGGCCGCGTCGCCGGATACGCCCGCGACCAGGGCATCGCCGATCTGCGTGGTCGTGCGCGCGCCGAGCTCGGCGCGGCGGGAGAGGTCCTCGTCGACGGCTGCGCGCACGCGGGCGGCGGCGTCGGCGTATCCCTGCTGCTCGAGCAGGAGGGCGACGGAGAGCACCGTCGCCGTGGGGTCGGCCTTCTGCTGACCGGCGATGTCCGGCGCGGAGCCGTGCACGGGCTCGAACATCGAGGGGAAGGCGCCCGTGGGGTTGATGTTGCCGCTCGCGGCGAGCCCGATGCCGCCGCTGATCGCGCCGGCGAGGTCGGTGAGGATGTCGCCGAAGAGGTTGTCGGTGACGATCACGTCGAAGCGCGCGGGGTCGGTGACCAGGAAGATCGTCGCGGCGTCCACGTGCAGGTAGTCGACGGCCACATCGGGGTGCTCGGCGCCGACCTTCTCGACGATCCGGCGCCACAGGTGCCCGGCGTTCACGAGCACGTTGTGCTTGTGGACGAGGGTGAGCTTCTGGCGGCGCGCCTCGGCCTGGTCGAAGGCGAAGCGGACCACGCGCTCGACGCCCACGGCGGTGTTCAGCGAGACCTCGGTGGCGACCTCGAGGTCCGTGCCCTCGCGCATGGTGCCGCCGTTGCCCACGTACGGGCCCTCGGTGCCCTCGCGCACCACGACGAAGTCGACGTCGCCGGGGTCGGCGAGCGGCGAGGTGACGCCGGGAGCGAGGCGCGTGGGGCGCAGGTTCACGAAGTGGTCGAAGCCGAAGCGGAGCTTCAGCAGCATCCCGCGCTCGAGGATCCCGGAGGGGATGTCGGGATCGCCGACGGCTCCCAGCAGGATCGCGTCGTGCTGGGCGAGCTGCTCCATGTCCTCGTCGGTGAGGGTCTCACCGGTGCGGTGCCAGCGGCCCGCGCCGAGGTCGAAGTCGGTGGTCTCGACCTCGACGCCCTCGGGCGCGAGGGCGGCGCGCAGCACCTTGAGCCCCTCGGGGACGACCTCGTGGCCGATCCCGTCGCCCTCGATGACGGCGAGTCGGATGCTCTTCGTGCTGCTCATGGCTCCTGCGTTCTCCTTCGTCGGATCTGCGGTGGTGCCGGCGGGGCGTCGGCGCTCGACGCCCCGCCGGGCGGGTTCAGTAGGTGATGTCGACCGCGAGCGAGGCGCTCGCGCCGACGGCCTCGCCGATGCGGTCGGCGAGGCCCTGGTCGACGCTCTGGTCGAGGTTGAGGACCACGAGGACCTCTCCCCCGCGCTCCTCGCCGCGGCGGGAGACCTGCATGCCGGCGATGTTCACGTCGGCGTCGCCCAGGAGCGCGCCGTAGGCGCCCACGAGGCCGGGACGGTCCTGATAGGTGATGAGCAGGAGGTGGTCGCTGAGCTGGACGTCGAGCTCGAGCCCGTCGACCTCGGTGAGCTTCTGCGACTGCTCGGTGCCCGAGAGCGTGCCGGAGACCGAGACCACGCGGCCGTCGCGCAGGGTTCCGCGGATCTGCACCACGTTGCGGAAGCGCTCGGAGTCCTCGCTGGTCACGAGGTCCACGCGGATGCCGCGCTCCTCGGCGAGGACCGGCGCGTTGACGTAGCTGACCTGCTCGGTGACGACCTGGCGGAACACGCCGCGCAGGGCGGAGAGCTTGAGTGCGGTGACGTCGCGGGTGGCGATCTCCCCGCGCACCACGACCTCGAGCAGCTCGGGGCCCTCGGCGGCGATCGCGGTGAACAGCTGGCCCAGGCGGTCGGCGAGGGCGATGCCGGGCCGCACGAGGTCGTCGATCGCGCCGCCGGCGACGTTCACGGCGTCGGGCACGAGCTCCCCGGCCAGCGCCAGCCGCACGGAGCGGGCGACGGCGACGCCGGCCTTCTCCTGGGCCTCTGCGGTGGAGGCTCCCAGGTGCGGGGTGAGGGTGATGTTCGGGAGGCCGAGCAGCTTCGCGGCGGTCTCGGACGAGGCCGGGGGCTCGCTCGAGTAGACGTCGAGGCCGGCGCCGGCGATCCGGCCGGTGCTCAGGGCGTCGAAGAGCGCCTCCTCGTCGATGAGGCCGCCGCGGGCGGCGTTGACGACGTGGAGGTTGGGCTTGGCGATCGCGAACTGCTCGGCGCCGATGAGGCCGACGGTCTCCGGGGTGCGCGGCATGTGCACGGTGACGACGTCCGCCGTGCGCATGAGCTCGTCGAGCTCGACGACGCGGGCGCCGAGGTCGGCCGCACGCGCGTGGTTGATGTACGGGTCGTAGGCGAGCAGGTTCACGCCGAAGGGGCGCAGGCGCTCGGCGACGAGCTGGCCGATGCGCCCGAAGCCGACGATGCCGACGGTCTTCTCGAGGAGCTCGACGCCGGTGAGCTGCTTGCGCTCCCACGTGCCGGCCTTCACGGAGGCGTCGGCACGGCCGAGGTTGCGCAGCGAGGCGAGGATCAGGGTGATCGCGAGCTCGGCGGCGGAGACGATGTTCGAGGTGGGGGCGTTGATGACCATGACACCGGCGGCGGTCGCGGCGGGCACGTCCACGTTGTCCAGGCCCACGCCCGCACGGGCGACGACCTTGAGGTGGTCGGCGGCGGCGAACACCTCGGCGTCGACCTGGGTGGCCGAGCGCACCAGGATCGCGTCGGCGTCCTTGACGGCCGACAGCAGCGAGGGACGGTCGGTGCCGTCCACGGTCTGGATCTCGACGTCGGACCCCAGGACCTCGAGGGTCGCGGGCGACAGCTCCTCTGCGATGAGCACGACGGGACGCGTCACGGAATCTCCTCCGGTGCGGATGGCGGTCGTCGCACGCATCCTCGAGAGCGACGGGTACAGGGACAGCCTAGACCGCTGTCCGCCATGCGGGCGGGAGGGTCATCGGGTGAGACGGGCCGGCGGGCACGCGATCGCTCCGGGCACCCGGCCAACACGTGCGAACGGCGGGCCCTCCCCTCAGGGAGAGCCCGCCGTCAGCGGATCAGCCGATCATCGGGGATCAGCGCGCCGCGCTGCCCTCGACGTAGTCGGAGTCCAGCTGGTCGTTGTTCCAGGAGAACATGCCGCGCAGCTCCTTGCCGACCTTCTCGATCGGGTGGGCGGCCTCCTTCTCGCGCAGCTCCTTGAACTCGGGCGCGCCCTTGTCCTGGTCGTCGATGAAGCGCTTGGCGAAGGCGCCGTCCTGGATGTCGGAGAGGACGTCCTTCATGGCCTGCTTGGTCTCGGAGGTGACGACGCGGGGACCGGAGACGTAGTCGCCGTACTCGGCGGTGTCCGAGCAGGACCAGCGCTGCTTGGTGATGCCGCCCTCGTTCATGAGGTCGACGATCAGCTTGAGCTCGTGGAGCACCTCGAAGTAGGCGATCTCCGGCTGGTAGCCGGCCTCGGTGAGCGTCTCGAAGCCCGCCTGGACCAGGTGGCTCACGCCGCCGCAGAGCACGGACTGCTCGCCGAACAGGTCGGTCTCGGTCTCCTCGGTGAAGGAGGTCTTGATGACGCCCGCGCGGGTGCCGCCGATGCCCTTGGCGTAGCTGAGCGCGAGGTCCCAGGCCTGGCCGGTCGCATCCTGCTCGACGCCGACGATGTCCGGGATGCCGCGGCCGCCCTCGAACTCGCGGCGCACGGTGTGGCCGGGAGCCTTGGGGGCGATGAGGATGACGTCCACATCGGCCGGGGGCTTGATGAGGTCGTAGCGGATGTTGAAGCCGTGCGCGAAGGCGAGGGCCTTGCCCGCCGACAGGTTCGGCTCGATCGACTCGGCGTAGATGGAGCGCTGGGTCTGGTCGGGCGCCAGGACCATGATGACGTCGGCCCACGCGGTCGCGTCGGCGACGTTCTTGACCTCGAAGCCGAGCTCCTGGGCCTTCTGGGTCGAGCTCGAGCCGTCACGCAGGGCGATGACGACCTCGACGCCGCTGTCGCGGAGGTTCAGGGCGTGCGCGTGCCCCTGGGAGCCGAAGCCGACGATCGCGACCTTCTTGCCCTGGATGATGGACAGGTCGGCGTCGTCGTCGTAGAAGATCTCGGCCACAATGTGCTCCTTCGTTGGTGTGTCGGCTGTTCGGGCGACGCTCTCATCGTAGTCCGGGGACAGCCTGGCGTGTCTTACGTGTTGAGAAGTGGACTTCGGATTCTGAGACCGTCCGGACGCTCAGTCGGGCAGGAACTCCTCGACGAGCGACTCGGGCCCGCGGCTGATCGCGACGGCGCCGGACTTCACGATCTCGCGGATCCCGAAGGGCTCGAGCATGTCCAGCAGCGCGACGAGTTTGTCCTCGGTGCCGGTGGCCTCGATGGTCACGGCCTCCGCGCCGGCGTTGACGACCTTCGCGCGGAACATCTGCACGATCTCGAGGACCGAGGTGCGGGTCGCGTTGTCGGCCCCGACCTTCACGAGCACCAGCTCGCGCTGCACGGTGCGACGGGGCTCGAGGTGCACGATGCGCAGCACGTTCACGAGCTTGTCGAGCTGGCGCACGATCTGCTCGAGCGGCTGCTCGGCGACGTCGACGACCACGGTGATCCGGGAGATCTCCGGGTGCTCCGTCGGGCCGACGGCGAGGGAGGAGATGTTGAACCCGCGGCGCGCGAACAGCGCCGAGACGCGGGTGAGCACGCCCGGCTTGTTCTCGACGAGCACCGAGAGGGTCTGGGTGTCGTGCAGCGCCGCGGCGTCCGCGCGGGAGCCGCTCTGCGTGCTGTCGGGACGGGTGTCGTTCGTGGTGGTGTCCATGGCTCAGATGTCCCTCTCCCACTCGGGGCTCATGCCCTGGGCGATCTGGATCTCGTCGTTGGAGACGCCGGAGGGCACCATCGGCCACACCATGGCGTCCGCGCTGACCGTGAAGTCGATGACGACGGGCCGGTCGTTGATCTCCATGGCCTGCTGGATGGTCGCGTCGATGTCCTCGTCCCGCTCGCAGCGCAGGCCCGCGGCCCCGTACGCCTCGGCGAGCTTCACGAAGTCCGGGACGCGGCGCGTGCCGTGCCCCGTGTTCAGGTCCGTGTTGGAGTAGCGGCGGTCGTAGAACAGGTTCTGCCACTGGCGCACCATGCCCAGCGAGCTGTTGTTGATGATCGCGACCTTGATCGGGATGTCGTTGATGACGCAGGTCGCGAGCTCCTGGTTGGTCATCTGGAAGCAGCCGTCGCCGTCGATCGCCCACACGACGCGATCGGGCGCGCCGACCTTCGCGCCCATCGCCGCGGGCACCGAGTAGCCCATGGTGCCCAGGCCGCCGGAGTTGATCCAGGAGTTCGGGCGCTCATAGTGGATGAACTGGCTGGACCACATCTGGTGCTGTCCCACGCCGGAGACGAAGATCGACTCCGGCCCGGAGATCTCGCCGATCCGGGAGATCACCTTCTGCGGCGCGGTGAAGCCGTCGTCGGTCGCGGTCCATCCCAGCGGGTAGGTCTCGCGCAGGTTGTCGAGCACGCGCCACCAGGCGTCCAGGTCCGGGTGGCCCTCGCGCTCGATGCGCTCGCGCAGCTCTCCCGTCAGCGCGGTGGCCGCGGCGCCCGCGTCCGCGATGATCGAGACGTCGGCGTGGCGGTTCTTGTCGATCTCCGCGGGGTCGATGTCGATGTGCACGACCTTGGCGCGCGGGGCGAAGGAGTCCAGCCGCCCGGTGACGCGATCGTCGAAGCGGGCGCCGATGGCGATGATGAGATCGGCGCGCTGCAGGGCGGAGACCGCCGCGACGCTGCCGTGCATGCCGGGCATCCCCAGGTGATGGGGATGGGAGTCCGGCAGCGCGCCGCGACCCATGAGGGTGGTGGTGATCGGGCCGTCGGTGACGTCCACGAGCTCGCGCACGGCATCGCTCGCGCCGGCGCGGATCACGCCGCCGCCCACGAGGAAGGCGGGGCGCTCGCTGGCCATGATGAGCTCGGCCGCCTCGCGCACCGAGCGCGTGGAGGGCTCGGTGTGGGGGCGGTACCCGGGCAGCTCCTCGTCCTCGGGCCACACGAAGTCGGTGATGCCCTGCTGGGCGTCCTTGGTGACGTCCACGAGCACGACGCCGGGCCGGCCCGTCGAGGCGATGTGGAAGGCCTGCTTGATGACGCGGGGGATCTCCGCGGGGTCCTTGACCAGGAAGTTGTGCTTGGTGACGGGCATCGTCATGCCGACGATGTCCGCCTCCTGGAAGGCGTCGGTGCCGATGAACATCGAGCCGACCTGACCGGTGATCGCGACCATCGGGATCGAGTCCATCTGGGCGTCGGCGATCGCCGTGATGAGGTTCGTGGCGCCGGGACCGGAGGTCGCCATGCACACGCCGACCTTCCCGGTCGCGTGCGCGTAGCCGCTGGCCGCGTGCCCCGCGCCCTGCTCGTGGCGGACCAGGATGTGCTGCAGGGTCTCCGCATCCATGAGCGGGTCGTAGGTGGGCAGGATGGCCCCGCCGGGAAGGCCGAAGACGACGTCGGCCCCCGCGTGCTCGAGCGACATGATCAGTGATGCGGCGCCGGTGACTCTCGTGCCTGTCATCGGAACTCCTTCGGTCTTCGCGGATGGGGCTGTGCAGATCCTCGGCCGATGTCCCCCGCTCCACCCATGGCGGGGACTGGGCCCCGCGTGGGCATCAAAAAGCCCCTCGGCCTGGGGCTCTCGAGGGGCGCGCGGGACGTCTCGTCGTCGAACGGTGGCGTCAGCCGCGCTCTGGAAGTACGAGAATGATCGTCTGCATGCTGGCGACAGTAGTGCGCCCCACACCCGCGCGGCAAACCGTCCATCCTGTGGGACGGCCGCTCAGAGCAGTCGCCGCGAGAGCGCCCACGCCGTGAGCTCGTGCCGCGAGGACAGCTGCAGCTTGCGCAGCACGCTCGACACGTGCGTCTCCACGGTCTTGATGGAGATGAACAGCTCGGAGGCGACCTCCTTGTAGGCGTACCCCTGGGCGATCAGACGCATCACCTCCTGCTCTCGACGGGTGAGACGGTCCAGCTCCTCGTCGCTCGCGGCCTCCTCTCCCCCGGCGGCCCCGAAGGCGTCGAGGACGAAGCCCGCGAGCAGCGGCGAGAACACCGCGTCGCCGGCCACCACCCGGTGCAGGGCCGTGGAGACCTCGGCGCCCGAGGTGCTCTTGGTGAGGTACCCGCGCGCCCCGGCGCGGATCACGCGCACCACGTCGTCGGCCGCGTCGGAGACGCTGAGGGCGAGGAACACCGGCGGGCGTCCCGCCGTCGTCGGATCCGCCCCGGGCGCCGCAGTCACCCCGGGCGCGACGGACGCACCGGGAGCGGGGGACGCACCGGGCGCCGACCGCTCGACGCCCGTGGTGCGGGCGATCACCTCCGCGCCGCCGCCTCCGCGCCCACCGGGCAGATGGACGTCCAGCAGCACGGTCACCGGACGAAGCTCCCGGATCGCCTCGACCGCCTCCTCGACCGTTCCGGCCTCGCCCAGCACGTCGATGTCCGCGGACAGCTCCGCCCGGAGCCCGGAGCGGAAGATCGAATGGTCGTCGACGATGAGAGTGGTCAGGCGCTCGGCCGCGGGGGTGCTGGACGTGGTGCTCATCGGTGCTCCTGGTGCGGCGGGGCGGGGGTCGACTCTGCGGAGG